>JAAYYM010000053.1 GCA_012515365.1 Clostridia bacterium | reverse complement strand
TGAACCGCCGTGTACCGAACGGTACGCACGGTGGTGTGAGAGGTTGGCGGCTTACTGCCGCCTCCTACTCGATTCCCCTCACGGAGGAGGTGAACCGCATGGCAAACAGAATCAAGGGTGTCACCGTTGAGATCGCGGCGATACCACCAAGATGTCGAAAGCTCTGGAGGGTGTCAATGAAAACATCAAGAACACGCAGACGCAGCTCAAGGATGTACAGAAGCTGCTAAAGCTCGATCCTTCCAATACTGAACTGCGCTCGCAAAAGAAATAGAAATAGCACCCCAAAAGGGTAATGTCATTAAGCTAAGAAAAAGCAAAATAGTCACAGGAATCAAATGATGATCTTGTGACTATTTTTATGAATATAATGTAAATTTTCTCAAAAAGATATTGACAAAAAGCCGAAAATGTGCGGCGAAGCCAATCAGATATACACATCTGATTGGAGGACTTTATCGTGCGAAAATACTGTAATATCGTCAAAAACAAGCTTAATATGCTTATTCGCAATATGGAGAAAAATGTCTCCGATTTCGTAGTTGATCCTAAGAGAGATTTTGTCCGTAAAAGTGAACTGTCTTTTTCCAAAACCATGAAATTCATTCTTGGTATGGGAAGCCAGTCACTTGGCAGCGAGCTTATGGAGTTTTATGGTCTTGATCAGAAATCAGTATCTGTTTCAGCTGTTGTACAGTGAAGAGCAAAGATACTTCCTGCTGCTTTTCAGTATCTGTTCCATAAGTTCAACGAGCCATTCTCACAAACAAATTTCTTTCACGGATACAGGCTTTATGCTGTTGACTGCTCTGATATACATATTCCAACCATTCATGATGATAAGGAGACATTTTATCGTGCAAATGATGATGCAAAAGGCTATAATCTAATGCATCTTAATGCCTTGTATGACCTTATGAACCGCAGATATATTGATGCTGTTTTGCAGGACAGCCGTAATGAAAATGAACATTCCGCACTCATTAGCATAGTTAAAAACATAAAGTGTGATTCAATTATCGTTGCTGACAGAGGATATGAAGCGTACAATAATATTGCTCATCTTGAAAATTACGACTTGAAATATGTTATCCGAATCAAAACAACGGCAGGAATTGCTCAGAAATTCAATATTCCGGTCAATAAAGAGACAGACTTTACTGCTGATATTCTGCTCACAAGAAGACAAACTAATGAAGTTAAATCGAATCCTGATAAATACAGGTTTCTTAATTAGCAGGTCGTTTTTGACTTTCTCCCTAATGGCTCAAAAGATACCTATCCACTGAAATTCCGGATCATAAGGATCAAGATATCTGAAAATAATTATGAAACTCTTGTTACCAATCTTTGGAATGATGAATTCTCTGCTGAAGATATTAAGATGATCTATAAAATGCGCTGGGGTATAGAAACTTCTTTCAGGGAATTAAAGTATCATATTGGCCTTATTGCTTTTCATTCAAAGAAAAAGGACTGCGTGATACAGGAAATCTTTGCAATTCTGATCATGTATAACTTCTCTATGTTGATCACCGAAAATCTCGTCATAGATGAGGATAAGTATAATGATTATCGCTACAAAATCAATTATGCCACTGCTATACACATATGCATTGCTTTCTTTCGCTGTAATGATGTCAGTCCTCCGAATTTAGAAAAGCTGATAGCAAGAAAAAAGTGCCCTGTCAGACCTGATCGTAACGCTGTCAGAAAAACTCGTTACCATTCTGCTATACCCTTCAATTACAGGTTATCATAATTCTTATCTTGTGTCAATACTTTTTCAGGCAGATCTGGTCTGCCTTTTCGTCATGCCTTTTTTCAATAAATACAATCAGGAGTATGTCTGCTTATCCCAAACATACTCCTGTTCTTTTATTGTATTATGTTAGCTTAATGACATTACCCATTTTGCCGAGCACAGCTCTTGCGAGCCTGTCAGTCCTCGACTCGCCGCGCACGCAGCAGTTGATGTACAGTGTCATAATATCTCCTCCTTTTCAGCAATACTATTGCCGTTTTATCGTTGTATATTCGGATAGTACAGAAAACCCAAGCTTTTCCGCAAGCCGGCGCGACGCAGTATTTCCCGTATCGCACGACCATACCGGACGC
>JAAYYM010000393.1 GCA_012515365.1 Clostridia bacterium | reverse complement strand
TATTTACTTCTGTTTAATCAGCTTCCAAAGGAAGAAGAGCTAAAACAATTTACTGATATGCTTGCGGCATACCGGACACTTCCGACCAGCTTTGTGCGTGACATCATCATGAAGGCTCCAAGCCAGGATATGATGAATACGCTTGCGCGCAGCGTTCTGACACTTTATGCTTATGACAATCGTGCGGAAGATATCTCGCTTCCAAATGTATTGCGTCAGTCGCTTCAGCTGATCAGTCTGTTTCCGCTGTTATCTGTATACGGTTATCAGGCTTATCGTCACTACCATGACGGTAAAAGTCTTTATATTCACTCTCCGCTTCCTGAATTATCTACTGCGGAAAATATTTTACGAATATTACGGCCAAATAAGAAATATACACCTCTCGAGGCACGAATTTTGGATGTTGCTCTTGTTCTGCATATGGAGCACGGTGGTGGAAATAACTCATCCTTTACTACAAGGGTTGTAACATCTTCCGGAACTGATACATATTCGGTAATCGCATCCGCGATCGGATCCCTGAAGGGTCCTAGACACGGTGGTGCAAATATAAAGGTTGTAAAAATGTTTGCAGATATGAAAGAACATCTGCATGACTGGACAGATGAAGAAGAAGTCAGTCAGTATCTGTCCGATCTGCTTAATCGCAAAGCCTTTGATAAGCAGGGGCTGATTTATGGTATGGGTCATGCTGTATACTCATTATCCGATCCAAGAAAAATTATTTTTAAATCTTTTGTAGAGAAACTTTGTAAAGAAAAGAAGCTGGAAAAAGAATTCGCACTCTATTCTCTTGTAGAAGAGCTGGCTCCGCAGGTGATCGCAAAGGAACGTAAAATATATAAGGGTGTCTGCTGCAACGTTGATTTTTATTCAGGCTTTGTATATGACATGCTTAATCTTCCACATGAACTATATACTCCAATTTTTGCCATTGCAAGAATTGTCGGCTGGAGCGCACATCGACTTGAAGAGCTTGCGAACAACGGAAAGATTATTCGTCCGGCATATAAATCATTATGCACGGATCAGCCTTATTCCAGCTTATGTGACCGTTAATCAATATAATAGAAAATGAAGAAGGTAAGGTGATACGATTGAATACAGATGTAAAGATTCTTATCTGTGATGATTCTATTTTAGCTCGAAAAAGTCTACATGAAATATTGGTTCAGCTTGGCTATGAAGATATTGCGGAGGTTTCTAACGGTCAGTTAGCCGTGGATACTTATCGTATCTTAAAGCCATCCATTGTTTTTCTGGACATCGTCATGCCTGTAAAGGATGGTATTACTGCAACTAAGGAAATCATAGAATATGACCCTGATGCATGTATTGTCATTGTATCTTCCGTCGGAACGCAGACACACTTAAAAGAAGCAATCAAAGCAGGTGCACGTGATTTTATTCAGAAACCTGTTGAGCTTGAGCAGCTAGAGCATATTTTGTACTATTGCTTAAGGAGGTAGCCGCATGACAAGAACCGAATTACTGGAACGGATTCCAAACAATCCAAATTTGGACGACCTTGCTCCTTCAGATTTTCTATTAAAATATATTTCCAAGCTGATTACGAATCTTGAGTTCTTTGTCAACAAGGATATCTCAATCGGCACGATCACCAAAAGCACTACCTATCATGCTCATCATGAGCTGATGCAGAAAATCATCGGACTTCCTTCTGCTTATACTGCTGTTGACGGTGACCATAAAGTTTTAGCAGAATTCGCCAGAGAATATTCTCACATGGATGAGAGTGTAGAATTAAATGATTTGGCAAAAGAAGTGATCGTAGATTTTTTAAATCTTCATAACGGATTATTTGTTGTAGATCTATCAAATCAGGATTCCATAGAATTAAGTTTGGAGCCACCACTAAAGGAAGATACTTCCTGCATCCTTGGCACCGGAAAGATCACCATGATACCTGTCATTTTCCCTTACGGCGAGCTTACTTTTTTATTAATTGAATATGATTAATACGAAGGAGTCAGGTTATTGTAAAATATCAATGTAAAAAAACTGTATATTTAATAAAAAGAAATGGGATTATATTCAACATTAACGATTTTGAATATAATCCTATTTCTTTTGTATCTCAATATTTCTTTTAAAGTTTTAATGTTTCTTTTACTACCTGTTCCATTTCGTTTACTTCACATACTTTTTGATGTCTGATTGGTGCATTGATGATCTCTTCAATAGCCTGTGGTTTTTTCACCTTAGCCAGTCCACTTAATTCATCCAGCAATGCAAAATCATCCATGTTTTTATAGTTTGAATCAATTGCTTCTGTTACGCTACGTGCAAACTTAAATGGACTTGCAGTAGAAATGACTACAGATTTTGTTTCATCTTTTGTTTCTTGTTTGTATTTCTTTAATGCCGCAACAGCAACTGCTGTATGTGTATCCATCACATAACCGGTTTCCTCAAATAGATTATGAATGCTTTCAAAAACTTCTTTTTCCTCTGCAAACATTCCCACAAAATCTTTCATGATCTGCTTCATGGAATCATCGATATGATAGATGCCATCCACTTTGAGCTGTTCCATCAATGCAGCATTTTTGGTAGAATCACTGCCTGTCAACAGATAGATCAGTCGTTCCAGATTGCTTGAAATCAAGATATCCATAGAAGGTGAGCTGGTCAGGATAAACTCACGTCTTCTGTCATACGCTCCTGTCTGAAAGAAATCATATAGAACTTTATTTTCATTTGATGCGCAAATCAGTTTACGAATAGGAATTCCCATTTGTTTTGCATAAAATGCAGCCAGAATATTTCCGAAATTACCGGTTGGAACAACAACATTGATTTCTTCATCAGCTTTGATTTGATTCTGTGATAGCATCTGCGCATATGCATATGCATAATATGCAATCTGAGGAACCAGACGACCGATATTGATTGAATTAGCGGATGAGAACTGATATCCTGCTTTAGCAAGCTCTTCCTTCAGTGCTACATCACTAAACAATTTCTTGACGCCAGTCTGACAGTCATCAAAATTTCCTTTTACACCAATTACTGTTGTATTATCACCCTTTTGTGTCAGCATCTGTTTTTCCTGTATCATGCTGACACCACCCTTTGGATAAAATACAATGATACTGGTGCCTTTTACATCTGCAAATCCAGCCAGGGCAGCTTTTCCGGTATCACCTGAGGTAGCTGTCAATATAACAATTTCTTTGTCCACCTGATTTTTCTTAAGTGAAGTCGTTAATAAATGTGGCAGAATGGATAATGCCATATCTTTAAATGCAATCGTAGCACCATGAAATAACTCAAGGAAATAATAGTCCCCTTTTTTCACAAGTGGTGCAATCTGATCTGTATCAAACTTCTGATCATATGCTTTTTCAATGCAGTCTCTGAGCTCAGCCTCAGTAAAGTCAGTCAGGAATTCCTTCATGACCAGATAGGCCACTTCCTGATATGGCAGCCCCACCAATTCATTTGGCTTTACAGAAAGCTTAGGCAGTTGTTCCGGAACAAACAGACCACCATCATCTGCAAGCCCTTTAATGATAGCCTGTGAAGCAGTGATAGATCCCTGTGTACTACGTGTACTTCTATACATAATATTCATCTTTTTACTCCTCATGTTCATTAATTTGACTCTGTTGCTTCTGTTTCCTGCTCTGAAGCCTTTAATGCATCCTTTTTATCTTTTGCATCGCGAAGCTTTTTTCCACAGAATACAGCAAACACAATAATAATCAGGCTCGCTATGACAACGATCATATAGCTTAAAAATGAATTAAATATTGTAATCATGGTAATCTCCTTTTCAATAAAAAAATTTAAACAAGTTTAATCTGATGAAATCCCTTTTTGCCCTTTTTAATCAAAAGTGCCTGTTCCTGATCAAAATCTTCTTTTTTGAAGATTCGTGCTACGTCATCGATCTTCACATCATTCACTGTGACTCCCCCTTGCTGGATCAGTCGTCTGGCTTCTGATCTTGTCGGTGCAAGCTTTGTTTCAACCATCAAGGAAATCAAATCTTTACCCTCTTCAAAATCTGCTTCACTGTATTGTGTTGTAGGCATATCATCACTTTTCCCACCACTTACAAATACAGTCCTTGCAGCATCCTGAGCTTTCACGGCTTCTGCTTCACCATGAACAATCTTCGTAATTTCAAAGGCAAGACGTTCTTTTGCTTCATTGATCTTAGCGCCTTCTAGTGCACCAAGTCTTCTGACCTCATCCATAGGAAGAAATGTCAGCAATCCAAGACACTCTTCTACCTTAACGTCCTCTATATTTCTCCAGTACTGATAAAACTCATATGGTGATGTCTTTTGAGGATCAAGCCATACGGCTCCCTTCATCGTTTTACCCATTTTAATACCTTCTGAGGTAGTCAGTAATTTAAAGGTAAGACCGAAAGCAGGTTTCTGCTCTTTTTTTCGAATCAGTTCAACGCCACCCAGAATATTGGCCCACTGATCGTTTCCACCCAGTTCAAGCACACAGTCATGCATCTGATTCAGTTTCCAGAAATCATAGGACTGCATGAGCATATAATTAAATTCAAAAAATGTCAGTCCACGTTCCATTCTTTGTTTGTAACACTCAGCAGTCAGCATTCTGTTGACTGAAAAATGAACACCTACTTCTCGTAGAAATTCTACATAATTTAAATCAAGCAGCCAATCTGCATTGTTTTCAATAATTGCATTACCATCATCAAAATTGATATATTTTGACAACTGTTTTCTAAAGCATTCTGCATTATGACGGATGGTCTCGATCGTCATGACCTTTCTCATGTCAGACTTACCTGTCGGATCTCCTACCATCGTCGTACCGCCACCTAATAAAGCAATCGGTCTGTGACCTGCCCTCTGCATATGCATCATAGCCATAACAGTCAGAAAATGTCCTGCTGTCAGACTGTCTGCTGTTGCATCAAACCCTATATAAAAGGTAACTTTCTCTTTCCCTAATAATTCCCTGATTTCCTGCTCGTGAGTCGTCTGCTCGATAAATCCACGCTCAAGCAATATGTCGTATACATTCGTTGACATTGCCGGTTCCTCCTACTTTTAAATACGAAGCACGATTCTTGTTAAGCCTCGTTTTCTATCGGTTATCATAACACTTCTCTAATTACATCGTCAAGTAAGTTATCTCCATCTGCTGCTGTTGTCGCAAGTTCATCACAACGCTCATTTTCCGGATGCCCTGCGTGTCCCTTTACCCAAATAAAATGAACCTGATGCATTTCTTTGGCTTTTAGCAGGCGTTTCCACAGATCAATATTCAAAACAGGCTTTTTCCCTGCTGTTTTCCAGCCTCTTTTCATCCAGTTTTCAATCCAGTGCTGGTTAAATGCATCCGTTACGTATTTGGAATCAGACACTACCTCTACCTCACAAGGCTTTGTCAGTGCTTCAAGACCTGCGATCACTGCCATGAGCTCCATTCTGTTATTGGTTGTCTTTTTGTAGCCTGCGGAATATTCACGCTCATGGAGCGTTCCTTTTGGGTCCACATATTTAAGGATCGCACCATAGCCGCCCGGACCTTCTGGGTTTGAACGAGCTGAACCATCTGTAAATAATGTTACTTTCATACTATATCCTGCTCC
>JAAYYM010000392.1 GCA_012515365.1 Clostridia bacterium | reverse complement strand
TTTTGTAAAGGAATCTTTAATCATGTTTAAACTTAGGCCATTTGACCTTCTCCCTTTAAATTGATCCACCCTCAAAGTTAGTCTGGATGATATAATAAAATTATCCAGGAGGGAAGAATATGAAGAAGAATTTTACCGAAGAACAAATTATTAGTGTCTTAAAGCAGCATGAAAGTGGTGTTCCAGTTAAGGAACTGATCCGCCAGCATAATATTACCGAGCAAACCTTTTATCGCTGGAAATCCAAATATGGCGGTATGGAGATCAGTGAAGCTCGTTGCCTAAAACAACTTGAAGATGAAAATAGAAGGCTTAAGGAGCTTGTTGCTAACCTTACATTGGACAACCAGGCACTTAAATGGGTAGTCGAAAAAAACGAATTCAGCCTGCCCATAAAAAGGAAATAGCCAATGAGCTACAGAAAGAGTTTAAACTCAGTGAACGTCGCGTGTGCAGGCTTCTCAGCATAAATAGGACCTTTAAACGATATGTTCCAGCCAAGAATGAGGAAAATGAGGTTATTACCAAACGTCTTGGCGAACTTGCTGTACGATGGAAACGCTTTGGATATAAGCGTCTTCATGTACTTCTTCGCAGAGAAGGTTTTAAAATCAATCATAAGAGAACATATCGATTATACAAAGAAGCTGGTTTAACGCTGCGCAAGAGAAAGAAGAAATCTCCTTCTGAAAAACGTGGTAAACCTGAGCTGGCTGCATCTCCTAATTCAAGATGGTCATTTGATTTCGTATCTGATGCTACAGCAAATGGACGTCGTATTAAAGTCTTAACTGTAATAGATGAAGTAACTAGGGAGTGTTTAGCCCTTGAAGTAGATACATCCATAACAGGTCAGCGAGTCGCATCAGTTCTTAACCGTATTGCATTCTTTAGGGGTTACCCAAAAGAGGTACTTACGGATAATGGCCCTGAATTTACTAGTGTTGCCCTCAGTGAGTGGGCATACGAGAAGAAAATCAATCATTTATTTATTGAACCGGGGAAACCCGTCCAAAATGCTTACATAGAAAGCTTCAACGGAAAGTTCCGGGAGGAATGCCTTGAAGAACATTGGTTTAAGAACATATATGAAGCCAGAGAAATTATTGAATCATGGCGCATCGAGTACAATACCTTGCGTCCACATAGTTCTCTGGGTAATCTGACACCAGATGAATATGCTCAAAAACTAAAGAATGAAAACGCCCCAGAATCGGCCGGACTAACATTCAGCGTGGTACAAAATTTGGGGTAAGGTCACATTGGGATTAGCCGATGCAAAAGCAAATGGAGAACTAAGAAAGGTAATGAAGCAGATAGAAAAGTGTGATCTGCTGATATGTGCTCCAACCCTAACTTTATTATAAACAAGCTTAATATTGGAATCAAAGCTTGCGCCGGCTGCAAGTTCTTTAACCTTCATTTAAGCGTTTTCTGCCTCCGGATTGATATCCAGATATTTATTCAGTATAATCCTATCTCCTTCATTTTTTTTATTACATTTTTTTCAGAAATATTAGGATTTATTGTTTTTTCGCAGCTTAATGCCAAAATTGCGGCTGCCATTGAAAAACGTGTACTTTCATCAATACCGTAATTTTTGAAGCGGCAAAAGGCCAAGGCAGCCAGGAATGCATCTCCGGCACCGGTTGCATTGATTACTTTTATTTTGGGGCTAGGTATCAATTTATGAACATTTCCATCATTATAGAACACACCCTCAGCCCCTAATGTAATAAAGACTCTCTTTACGTCCCGGCTGAGAAAATACTCTGAGGCTTTTATCATATCGCCTAAGCTGTCTATTTTAATATCCGAAAGAATTTCTGCTTCTATCCTGTTTGGCTTTATGGTATGGAATGCTCCGATATTGTTTTTTACCTTTTGGGCTTTTGTTCCTGATACAGTATCCAGGAAAAAATCCGTGTTTTTAAAATTATCTAAAACATAATTAATGATGTCGGTTGGCATGTTAGTATCTATTACACATATCTTCGAATTCTCTATCACTTGCTTCTTTTCTTGAATGAATTCAATGGTAATTTCATCCAGTACATCCATATTGGAAACAGCTGCCTTCATATCTCCTTTTTCATCGAGTATAGCTAAATATGTGGATGTAGTTGTTTGATTCGATACCAGAGAATTCTTCATATCAAGGCCGATATT
>JAAYYM010000391.1 GCA_012515365.1 Clostridia bacterium | reverse complement strand
TCCATCTAACTGAATGGGAAGTACAATATTTTCATAGACATTCAAAACCGGCACAAGGTTATAATTTTGAAAAACAAATCCGATTTTTCTGCGACGGAAAATAGTAAGTTCCTCATTTTTCAGGGAAAAGATATCTTTTCCGTCAACCGTTACGCTACCGTCTGTGGGCCGATCCAGACCTCCAAGCATATGTAATAAAGTACTTTTTCCACTTCCGGAAGTTCCTACAATGGCAAGAAATTCTCCTTTTTCAACGGAAATATTCACACCATCCAGTGCATGTACGGCTGTTTCACCGTCACCATATATTTTTCTTAGATTCTTCGTTTCCAGTATATTCATTGTTCTCTCCATTCCTTTTTAATTATGCAAAAAAGTGTGTATTGCATCTCTACAATACACACTTTATCATATAATTCTTACGAGATTCTTTCTGACAGAAAAGAAATTCTAACAGTTTTGTAAGATTTCCTATTGATTATCACAGGGAAGAAACACTGAAAATGTGCTACCTGCTCCCGGTTTTGATGCAACCTTTATGTAGCCGCCTTCATTTGACACAATCTGGCGTGAAAGGTATAATCCGATTCCCACTCCCGGCATGTCGCTCACTTTTGCGGAACGATAAAATCTCCCGAATATCCTTGAGTGTTCATCTTTATCTATTCCGATTCCGGTATCTGTAATATCGATTTTAGCAAAAAGATGAAAGACTGCTGCAGAAATCGCGATACTTCCACCTTCCGGTGTGTATTTAACCGCATTATCCACAATATTGTAAATGGCTTCCTCAGTCCATTTTTCATCAAAGCAGGCTTCTATCTCTATATTGGCCAGTTCAATTTTAATTCGTTTCTGATCTGCTTTTGCCTGAATTTGCTCTTGTACCTTTTGAAGCATGGGTAAGATATTATTTTTTTGGGGATGAAGCACAAAAATACCTGCTTCTAAACGTGATGTTTTCACAAGTGAACCAATCAAGAAATTCAGTTTCTCGGTCTGTACATCCAACGCTTTCACATATTCCATGCTTTCTTTCGGTAATTTCTGTTCTCCTAGAAGTTGTGTGTATAATAAGATATTCGCCACCGGTGTTTTGGTTTGATGCGAAATATCAGCAATCAACTCTTTTATTTTCTCTTTTTCTCCAGTCAGATTTTTAGCTGACACTTCTGATGCAGATAAATAATGTGCCAATTTCGTCTCTACAGCAGAAAGAAGACTCTCATTGAAAAGAGTCTCATCAAATTCCCCATTGATAGCCTTATCCAGCATGTAATTCATGCGTTCCATTGTCTTGCGTGTTTTATAACGGTTATATAACACCGCAAAAATTGCACCGAAAATTGAAAGGCATGTAATGATAATAAGAATCATATCCGGTCTGCTCATAATTTTCCTTCTACTCTACTTGGTCAATCCATGAATATCCAATTCCGTATACGGTCTTGATATGTTGCGAAGAACTGTCTTCTAGTTTATCACGAAGTCTTTTGACCGTAACCGATAGTGCATTTTCATCTACATACTGTGCGCCGTCTGTCCAGATATAATCAACCAGCTTCTCTCTGGTAACAGTCTTGCCCTTATTTTCAACTAAAATGCGGAGCAATTTC
This sequence comes from Clostridia bacterium, assembly GCA_012515365.1. The sequence goes on along the minus strand of JAAYYM010000391.1, from coordinate 93 downwards.
TGTTCCGTCTTACTCAACTCAATATTCCTATTCTGATAGGAAAACTCCATATGTTCAAAATCAAATGCGTAGTCTTCTATTTTAAATACTGCC
>JAAYYM010000390.1 GCA_012515365.1 Clostridia bacterium | reverse complement strand
ATCATCTGATTCCTCCGCTTCATACGATCTGACTCATTCCGGTTTCAATGTCTGTTTTGCATATTTTTCATTTCATACAGCTCTTTCATGTGAAATATGACAGCGTCATCATCTGTAAGCATTTCCTTTTCATCAATCATTTTTTCACCTAATTCAATACATTCATTCAAGTGTGTAGCTTCTACCTCCTCTCCACCGTCTGATAACATGATCCATTCATAATACATATTAAAGATCAGAAGCTCCATATGACCGGCAGTCTCTTTCATTTTCTGATCGTTAATATTAGAATCTTTAGAGTAATTCATGATTTGTTTATGCTCATTCTTAAGTCCATCTATGATCATTTTTCTTTTGCTATCATTAAGCTTTTCTACATTCTGATATAGCAGCATGAGCTCCAGATAGAATTCAGCCTGTTCGATATTAACCGGCTGTTTTTCACAGTATTCAAGAAGTTTATTAAGATCTTCTTCCAGCCGGTCGTCATTTGTGAAATTCAGCATATGACTGCACAAGGTCAAATAATGCCTGACCTCAGGTACTTCGTTTGGATCAATCAGCTTAAAGTATTCTTGTGCACGTTCATAATCCTTGTGTTCATAAAAGCATATTTTTGCTGCTTCATACAGGAGTTGTGTTTCAGATTGACTAATTTCAGACTTTGAATGTTTAAGACTGGTAAGAATGATAGGAAATAAGATTATTAATAAGAATATAAACGAAAGAATAAATACTCTGACATAAAAGCGTCGAAAGAATTGAATTTTTAGTAAATCTCTTTTTAGGTATCGGGCTTTCTGATATCGTCTGTCTGGTTCCGACTGCGTACACCGTTTGATCACTCTTCTCAATGCCCATGAAGCATTTTTAATACATTTTTCCCGATATAAATAGGCTAACAGTTTTCCTAAAGAATAAAGATCGGTTCTCTCATCAATCAATTGTAAAGAATCTACACGGGTATATTGTTCAGGTGCTGCAAACCCCCGCGTACCATATGGATAGAATTTTTTTTGTTCAATTCCTGATTCAAGTGCAATTCCAAAATCAATCAATTTCAAAGCACCATCAGTTCGTAACATTACATTTTCAGGCTTAATATCCCGATGAATAATCGGTATAGGACGTGTATGGAGATAATCAAGTACATCACTCAATAAGATACTCCATTGTAGAATGGTTGTTTCCGTTACAGATTTGTTGCTTACCTCTCTTAAATTGATTCCTTCAATATATTCAGATACCAGATAAGCATGATCGCCGTCATCGATCAAATCAAAAATACGTAATAAAGACGGATGGCTGACCTTGACTAAAAGTGCCGCTTCAGACTCCTTGGATAAGATTTCTTTGATAACCACCTGCTGATTCAGATGTTCATCTGATGCCAGATATAAGTACCCAAACATCCCCTTTTTAAGAATCCTCAAAATGCGGTATCTGACATCTATACAAGGTTCACTAACCGCATGACACAATGACATCCCCCCTCTCACATCATACCCTCTAGACAGGTAAGTGCAAAACAATTTAAAGTATCATTGATCATACCCTGTTTGTATATTGCTTGTCAAGAACGATCTATCGATGCAGTAAATCAAATCTATTGATTAAACAAATTTTTCACAACATCAATTCTAGTAATATCATTAAACAAAACAAATACCATCAGTATCATCAACAGAGCAAACCCTATAAAATGAACAATACCTTCTTTTTCAGGGCTGATCGGCTTACGTCTGATTACTTCAATAAACATAAATACCAGACGCCCTCCATCCAGTGCCGGAAGTGGCAGCAAATTCATAACACCCAGATTGGCTGAAATCAAAATCGCTATATCAAGCATAGAAACAATAATCATTGACAAACCTGCAGGTTTTGCTTCTTCATAAACGTCTCCGACCATCTGTGTAATACCTACCGGTCCTGAAACATCATCCTTTGTTATTTTTCCCTGAACAAGCATTCCGAGACTCTTCAATGTCGATTTGATCCAATAGCGTACTTCAAAAAAGCTATACTTAATAACCGTCAACGGATTCGATGATTTGGTATAGGCTCCGCCTGTCATACCATACAGATAACGTCCTAGTTCTTCATCATAGCTCTGCGTCATAACAGTATGATATTTCTCACCATCACGTTCATACACTACTTCCGTTGATTTTTGCTGATTGATATAGGAATAGATCATAACTTCACGATACAGTTTGACATGCTCTCCACCGATCTTTAGGATCAAATCTCCCTCTCTAAGCCCTGCTTCTTGCGCACCTGAGCCCGGAGATATCTCAGCAATAACCGGAAGATCATAACCTACCATTCCAACCACAAATAGAGAGAAAATGAAAGCAAGTATAAAATTAAAGATAGGACCTGCTGCAATCACACTGATCCTTGACCAGACAGAGGCCTTTAAAAATGTGCTTTCTGTAATATTTTCCGGATCTGCGTCATCAAATATACAGGCTCCGCCAAATGGGATCAGCTTCAGACTGTATTTTGTTTCTGCTTTGGTAAAGCTTAAAATCGTCGGTCCAAGACCGATGGCAAATTCGCTGACCGCTATTCCGTTCATCTTGGCTAAAAGGAAATGCCCCATTTCATGAGCAATTACAATGACACAAAACATTAATATTGCAATGATAATCTTCACTACTTCCACCTACTCTCAATAAACTCATATGTTTCTGCCTCAGCCGACAATATTTGATCCACATTCGGCATTTCAACACAATGATGTACCTTCATTGACTCTTCAATGATTAAGGGTATCTCGAGAAACTTGATTTTTCGATCCAAAAACAGACTGACTGCCTTTTCATTCGCTGCATTAAACACAGTAGGCATAGAACCGCCTTTTTTTGCTGCTGAAAATGCAAGCGCCAGGCCACGAAAAACGTTAGTATCCGCCTCTTCAAAACTCATCTGTGAAAGTTTAAAGAAGTCTACTCGTTCTCCTCCTAAGAATCTACGATTTGGATAAAACAACGCATACTGGATTGGCAGCTTCATATCCGGCATTCCAAGCTGCGCTATAATGGCACCGTCACAATACTGCACCATTGAATGTATGATGCTTTGCGGATGTACCACTACCTGAATCTGATCAAGCGAAACATCGAACAGCCATTTTGCTTCCATCACTTCCAAGCCTTTATTAACAAGCGTAGCAGAATCAATGGTGATCTTGCGGCCCATTGCCCAGTTTGGATGTTTGAGCGCATCCTCTACCTGAATATTCTGTAACTCCTCTGTTGATTTTCCGCGAAAAGGACCACCAGATGCCGTCAACAGTATTTTTTCTATTGTTTTATTTTCTTCACCATGAAGAGACTGAAAAATAGCACTATGCTCACTGTCAACAGGCAAAATGGAAACGCCCTTCTCTTTTGCCAGTGGCATAATAATATGACCTGCTGTTACAAGTGTTTCTTTATTTGCAAGTGCAATATCTTTACCTGCGCAAATCGCGGCAATCGTTGGTCTGATTCCTATCATTCCTACAATTGCCGTAACCAGCATATCCGTTTCTTCTATTACCGCAAGCTCTAATAATCCTTCCATTCCGCTTAAGACCTTTACAGGCAGATCTGCAATTTTAGTCTTAAACTCAAGTGCCGCTTTTTCATCCCAGACAGCAACTATCTTTGGCTTAAATTCACGCGTCTGTTTTTCCAACAGCTCAATATTACCTCTTGCTGACAATGCAATCACTTGTAAATCATGATTCTCTCTGACTATTTCCAAGGTCTGTGTTCCAATCGAACCGGTCGAACCCAAAATCGCAATTTTCTTCATAAGTGTTCCCTTACTTTCTATATTTTACAACAGGTAATTTCCTGTTTACTTTACAAAAATGATAGCAAGAAAATAAATCATCGGTGCCGTAAAAATCACACTGTCAAAACGATCCAAAATGCCACCATGCCCCGGAATGATCGTTCCATAATCCTTGATATCATGATTTCTCTTAATCGCTGAGGCTGCCAGATCTCCGATTTGAGCAACTACAGATCCAATTGCACAAATAACAGCAAAACACCATGTAACGGCCTGCGTATCTACCACACGCTCCACTATAAAAAATCCATAAAGACCTGCCACCAGTGCTGCTCCGCAGATTCCTCCGATCGATCCTTCAATTGATTTTTTCGGACTAAGCTTCGGTGAAAGCTTGTGTTTTCCAATCAGGACGCCCACACAGTAAGCACTTGTATCGTTGATCCATGAGCTGATAAAGATCAGCCACACAATATAATTACCATAAGGCAGATTCCTTGTCAAATAAATAAAAGACAACATAACAGGTACATATACAATGCCAAAGAAAGCTGCCATCAGATCATTGGAATGGTACTTAGGAAATGCAAACACATAAACAAACATAAACGCAATCAGAATGATAATCAATGTCATAAGCAAAAACTTTTCACTACATGGTGAAATTAAAACCAGATAATATGCCGCGACACCAATAAATCCAACTACCTCCATGGCATTAATTTTCTTTTCCTCTCGTATGACACCTGTTGCACGATAAAACTCAAATAATCCTATATAAGATATGATGCACAGGACTCCTGCAAGCAGATTTCCTCCAAAAATGATAAAAATCAATGCCAGCAATACGATAACAATGCTGCTTACCAGTCTTTTAATGAACATATGCTGCCTCCCCCGGAACTATTCCTTAACTTCTTTTAAACCGCCATAACGACGCTCTCTTTGATTATATTCCTCTATGGCTTTTTCTAATTCCTTTTTCGTAAAATCCGGCCAGTGAACATCTGTAAAATAGAATTCTGAATATGCCAGCTGCCATAATAGAAAATTCGATATTCGTTTTTCATTGCTGGTACGAATCAATAAGTCAGGATCCGGTATCCCATCTGTATCCAGGTAGTGGCTTAAAAGCTCTTCTGTCACAGGCTGTTTATCAATTTTCTTCTGATCCATATCTTCTATGATATGATTGACTGCACGAAGGATTTCATCCTTGCCGCCATAATTTAGTGCAATCTGAAAATGAAGTCCATCATTATCCTTAGTAGCCTCTTCAAGCTCCTCTATTCTTGTCCTGATATCCTGATCAAGACCTGATTTATCTCCTAGTACACGGACACACATACGATTTTTCTCAGCAGTTTTTAAGCAAGTCTTCATATAGCTTCGAAGCAGCTTCATCAGCGCATCTACTTCATCTTTGGGACGGTTCCAGTTTTCTGTAGAGAATGCATAAACAGTCAAATACTGAATTCCCATTTTATATGCTTCTTCACAAATCACTTCAACATTTTTACTTCCTTGTGCATGCCCATAATTTCTTGGCATACCTTTGCTTTTTGCCCATCTTCCATTCCCATCAAGAATAATAGCTACATGGTTAGGTATCTTCATTTTCTTTTTCTCCCTTGATATTTAAACAATAGAGGACACGACAATAGCACACGTCATGTCCCCTCTATGCATTTTCACATGTCATTCATCAACTGCGATCTCTTGATCAGACCTTCATGATTTCCTGCGATTTTGTCTCAATCAGCTTATCAATATCCTTGAT
>JAAYYM010000389.1 GCA_012515365.1 Clostridia bacterium | reverse complement strand
GCTCAACGCATATGACATACCGGCATCAAAGAGTGCTTCCTTATTATCTTCATATCGATGTATGATTTTTTGAAAACGCTCAGGAAAGGATGCACCACACATGGTAACCATGCGCTTGATTTGTGATGCATTAATCACCGGCATAATACCGGGAACAATCGGAACATTGATTTTGGCAATTCTGCAATCCTCTAAAAATCCGAAAAATTTTTGATTATCAAAGAAAAGTTGAGAAAGTAATACCTCTGCTCCGGCATTCACTTTTGATTTCAGATTTTTGATTTCATCTACTTGACTTTGTGATTCCGGGTGACATTCCGGATAGCAGGCACCCAAAATACAGAAATCATGTTTTTGTTTCAGGTAAGTTATTAAATCGGAAGCGTGCCCAAAGTCATCTTTCACAGGAAAGTTATCATTCCTGTCTCCACGCAGGGCAAGTATATTTTGAATCCCTTCCAGTTCGAGAATTCTTGTAAATTCATCAATTTCTGCCTTGTCGTAATGCAGACAGGTTAAATGAACCACTGGCTCTACATGATAGTCGTTCTTGATTTTCTTTGCAAGCTCTATGGTGCGGTTGCAGTTAGAGCTGCCACCGGCACCAAAAGTTACACTGATATAATCAGGATTCAATTCACATAGAACGGAGAGTGTTTCATCAATATTTTCTAATTCAATGTCTTTCTTAGGAGGAAAAATTTCAAAGGATAATCGTTTCCTGTTTTTTTGAGTTTGATCTGAAATTTTCATTTGCACACCGTCTTTTTTTCATTTTTCATTCTGATTTGTTTTGCCGCTGCTACCATATTCCGAAGGCTTGCATCTGTTTCCGGAATAGCTCTTGTTTTGAGTCCGCAGTCAGGATTTACCCATAGTTTTACTTTTTGTATTTTTGTAAGCATAAAGTTCAGTGCATTCACAATTTCCTCGACAGATGGTACTCGGGGAGAGTGAATATCATAAACTCCGGGGCCAACCTCTGTTTCAAAATGATGTTTTCTGAGAGAATCCAGTATCTGTAAATCTGATCTGGAAGCTTCAAAGGTAATTACGTCGGCATCCATATCATCGATAGCCGGAATAATATCTGTAAATTCGCTATAGCACATATGAGTATGAATTTGCGTTTCCGGTTTCACACCACTATGTACCAGGCGGAATGCAGGGATTGCAAAATCCAGATATTCTGTATACCAATCCACTTTCCTAAGGGGCAGTTTTTCGCGCAATGCTGCCTCATCCACCTGTATCATTTTGATTCCATTATGCTCTAAATCTAATACTTCATCTCTGATGGCAAGTGCAATCTGAGAGACGGATTCTCTGATGGAGATATCTTCCCTCGGAAATGACCAGTTTAAGATGGTAACAGGTCCGGTCAGCATTCCTTTCACAATTTTCTTAGTCAAAGATTGTGCATAAACAGACCAATCTACGGTAATTGGCTTTTCTCTGTACACATCACCCCAGATAATAGGCGGTTTGACGCATCTGGTACCATAAGACTGTACCCAGGCTTTTTCCGTAAACAGAAATCCACCAAGAGATTCTCCGAAATATTCAACCATGTCATTTCTTTCGTATTCGCCGTGAACAAGAACATCCAGTCCGATTTCTTCCTGCCATGCAATACACTCTGCAATTTTCGTTTGATTAAATGTAATATATTCTTCTTTTGTTATTTCATTCTTGCGATAAGCAGAACGGTTTTCCTTTACCGCCTTTGTCTGCGGAAAGGAGCCAATGGTAGTAGTGGGGAATTCAGGCAACCCAAGTGCTTTCTTCTGCAATGTCTGGCGTTCGCTTCTTTTCGGCAATCGTGAATAGTCGGTATCCGAAATGTTGCTAAGGCGTTCTCTGACAGCGCTATTCACACATTTTCTGTCACCTGAAAACAGTAATTCATTTTTTAAGAAAGCGGATTCAGACTGATAACCATCGCATTTGGTAAGGAAACTTAATTCGTTCAGTTCAACCAGTTTTTCTTCGGCAAATGAAAAGTACGATAAATATTCTTTTGGTAATTTTTCTTCATGTTTCAGTGTATAAGGAACATGCAGAAGAGAACAGGAGGTGGAGAGCACGGTTTGAATATTTTGTTTTTGTAACGTATTCAAAACCTGTAATGTATCCTTGTAATGATTTCTCCAAATATTTTTACCGTTGACCAATCCGGCAAATAGAAGTTTATCTTGCGGAAAACCGTATTTTTCAATTAAATGAGAAGTCTCTTTTCCTTCTGTGAAATCCAATCCAATACCTGCAAAAGGCATTTTGATAATATCCGTATAGATATCACGTACATCTCCGAAATAGGTCTGTAGTAGTACACGACATTGTTTTACAGGTGAAAGGATACCCGCATAGAGTTTTTTAAACAAATCAGTATCTTCATTGTCCATATCCATTACAAGTGCAGGTTCATCAAATTGTAGCCATGCAATTTGATGAACCTGCACATTTCTGAATAAAACTCTGATAGGCGCAAATGGTATCATCTACATAATCTGCGACAGTTTTTGCTCCAGTCAGGCGGCACAATTTCAAGAGTGTATAAGCACCAATCACAACAGGTTTTGTTTCGATGCCAAGTGATTTTGCTTCTTCATATTCATCAAATGGTTTTTTTCCAGAGAGCCGGATGAGTGTATCGTCTTCCAATTCAGGTACGATATAATGATAATTGGTATTGAACCATTTTTTCATGGCAAGTGCCTTAACATCGCCTTCGGCACCTTGATACCCACGAGCCATGGCAAGGTAAGTATTGAGTTCAGACAGATTTAGTTTTGTATAACGTTTCGGAATCATACCAAACAACACGGCGGTATCCAGCAGTATATCATAGTAGGAAAAGTCGTTGCTTGAAATGTAGTCAATTCCGTTTTTCTTTTGTGTAGTCCAGTGTGTTTTCCGCAGTTCTTTTGCGGTTTGTGTCAGTCCTGTTGCATCTATTTCATTTTTGAAATATTTCTCAGCAGCGAATTTTAATTCTCGCAGAGTCCCGATTCTGGGAAAGCCGATTACTGATGTCTTCATACAAAAATCCTCCAAATTCTAATCAATTTATCTTAGTAGTGGTTTGATTATATATTTGTAAGAAATATTTGTATAATACATAAAAAATACGTTTGCCATAGATTTTAACTATGACAAACGTATTGCTTCAATGCTTCCAGATAAGTTGTTCCGAGGCGACTCATCAATCCTTTGCGGTGGTTAATATAGCCGATGCGCATATCACCTTCTGTTGCAAGAGGAACTGCAATGATATCTTTTCCGTTTAATTTCTTGTCAATGACACCGCTGCAGACGGTATAACCGTTCAGTCCAATCAGAAGATTAAATAAGGTTGCCCTGTCTCTGACACGTATGTTTTTCTTTCGTTCAAAAGCTGAAAAAATTTCTTCTGAAAAATAAAATGAATTATGCTCACCCTGCTCAAAGGACAGATAGGGATAGGGTTCTAATTCTTCATTGGTAATTACGGTATGAAAAGCAAGTGGGTGGTTCCGACTGATAAAAACATGAGGTTTTGCCACAAACAACTGATGAAATTCTAAGTCATGAGACTTAAGAAGTTTTCTGATGACGGCTTCATTAAAATCATTCAAAAACAAGATTCCGATTTCACTTTTCAGCTGTGCAACATCATCAATGATTTCATAGGTCTGTGTTTCTCGTAAACTAAAATCATATTCATCCTGTCCGTATTCTTTGATTAAGTCCACGAAGGCATTAACAGCAAATGAATAGTGCTGTGTTGAAACGCAAAACTGTTTCTTCCCGCCGAAGGGACCCTTATATTTATCCCCTAGAATGGAGGCTTGCTCTAAGACCTGTCTGGCATATCCGAGAAAATCCTCCCCTTCTTTTGACAAACTAATCCCTTTGTTTGTTCTGTTGAATATACGGATATTCATTTCCTTTTCCAGTTCATGAATGGCATTTGTCAAACTAGGTTGAGACAGATAGAGCTTTTCTGCCGCCACGGTAATAGTTCCTGTTTCTGCCACAGCTATTACATATTTTAATTGTTGTAATGTCATACCTGTACCTGCTTTTCGTAAAATTTGTTATCAGTATAACATAAATAGATGGTTTCTTCATAATTGGTATTCTGGAATTTCGATTGGTATACTGAAACGTCATTTAGGTAATAGTGAATACATGGAGTTTTATGATAAAAACGGAGAGCTGGTTGCCACCTATTCCAGTAATTGCTATAATGAATACACATTGAGTAACGGAGGAGTATCACGGAAATCAAAGATGAGTTTTGCAACGGGTGCTGCAAACATGAAAGTTCAATTGCACTCCATAGTTTGGAAAAGGAGAAACAAATGAGCAAATACAATTCTTTATGGGAATATGTGCAGAAAAACGGAAGTAAGTCGTTCAAGTTAACATTTAATGAAATTGCGGATATTGCAGGAATAGCAACATTCCTTTTTGAAATACAAAAAGGAATTAACTGAATATGGTTATGAAGTCGGGAAAATTTCAATGAAAGAGCAGACTGTCATATTTAATAAGGTTGAACAAATCTTTTCAAAATGTGGGATGAGGTGTGATTTGTGCCTTATTTATCGCCCTAATGTACTTAAAAATGACAGACGTAGTGAAATTTGCGAAGTGTATCGTAAAATATATCCGGGATATGAACCTGATTCCAATGCCATCATTTGTGATGGCTGTTCAACTCAAAAAGATGATACGGTTTTATTTGATCCTACTTGCAAAGCAAGGAAATGCGTTATAGAAAAAGGCCTTGAGCATTGTGGTTATTGTTCACAATATCCATGCGATAACTTTCCAGCTGAACCATCGCAGGAAACTCTGATTCAAAAGATAGAGGTTGAAAAGCAATGGACTTGGGAAGATGAAAAATTGATGGAAGCATACACCTGCAAAAAGAATATGGATGAATTTAGGAAAAATCGTTAGAGATGCGTGATAAATACCGTGATCGGATCTTGCAAAAGTTAAAGGAATGCGGATACCGCTGTTTCAAAATGGCTTTAATATATCATTGGAATTTTGGTTAGTGTCTTGAAGTGACAACTACACCGATAGAGAGCATTCCTGTAATTCAGAAATAACGCCAATTGAATAAAAAGAAACCTCGACGTATGATAAAGGTATCATCTTGGTCGGATGAAAAACACCTAAATCAAACGGAGGTTTCACTATGAATTTTACACAGAATGAAAATTTAAATCAAGTAACTGCTGACACTTTAATTGTGGGAGTTGATATTGGATCACAGACTCATTTCGCTAGAGCATTTGACTGGCGAGGCGTAGAACTCGGAAAAAGAGTTTTTAAATTTAGCAATACAGGTGTTGGATTCCTCACTTTTCAGAATTTCCTTGATAAACAGGGAATCAAGCTGGTTACAGTCAATCCATACAGTGTTAAGAAAAGCAAAGAACTTGATGATAACAGCCCTGAAAAGAGTGATTTAAAGGATCCGAAGACCATAGCAGGACTTGTGAAAGACGGACGTTATTCAACTTCATATATTCCAACTGGAGTATATGCAGAAATCAGAGAGGCTTCAGTCTGCAGAGACCAAATCATGAAGCAACATGTAAGACTATCTAATCAGATACAGGGATGGCTGCAAAAGTATTTTCCAGAGTATCTGGAGTGCTACAAAGAGTTTGATTCGACAAGTGGTTTGATGTTGTTACAGTACGCACCATTACCACATGACATAGTAAAACTTGGTGCAGGAGGCATCAATGAAATCTGGCGAAATGCTAAAGTGAGAGCTGCAGGATTAAAGAGGGCACAGACCCTGGTTGAAGCAGCTTCTAACAGTGTAGGACTTGAGGGAGGAGAAGCTGCAAAGCTTGAAATATGGATCCTCGTAAATGACTACATAGCAAAGAAAGAACAGCTGGAAAGGCTTGATGATTACCTGGCACAGAAAGTAATGGAAGTGCCGAATGTGGAGAAACTGCTCGCCATAAAAGGAGTAGGGCTTAGTACCGTGATAGGCTTTATAGCAGAGGTTGGTGATATCGGACGTTTCACTAATCCAAAGCAGATACAAAAGCTTGCAGGACTGGAAATAACCAAAATCAGTTCAGGCAAGAAGAAAGGTCAACCGGGAATAAGCAAGAGAGGCAGAAGTAAACTTAGAAGGATGATGTATGAGTCGGCGCGAGCCCTGATGAACTGGAATCCGGCATTTGCAGATGTGTTCCTTTATTACAGGAATCGAACCAGGAAACCATTAGGAGGAATGCAGGCAAAGATAGCGGTTGCCTGTAAGGCAATCAGAGTCTTCTACACAATCCTGAAAACTGGCTGTGAGTTTGACGAAACAAAGTTTCGAGAGGATATCATAAGACCAGAAGCAGCGTAAAGCTGTTAAGCAACATAAAGTTGTATGCACTCAGTAAACAGAAAAACGTCCGCCAAGGTTCAATTGGTGCTGGATTACAGGAGTGCTCTCTAGTACAAGACAAAGTAGAGTGAAGTCGCTAAGACATATTTTATAGGGCATGACCCTGGAAGTGAGCATGAGCGACACCCAAAGCTATGAGTAGGCTGGACGAAGGAATTTAGGACCTGACTTACGAGTTGGATGATCCTGTTAGACATGAGAGGTTAGCAGCCATAGGGAAACAGTCTCGAAAAGGATCAGATGAATTAGT
>JAAYYM010000388.1 GCA_012515365.1 Clostridia bacterium | reverse complement strand
ACTGAATTTGACAGAATTCCCATTCATAAGCCTCTAAAAGTTTGATGAATTCAACCGAATTTCCATGATAAGAAAAGCCGATTTTTCTAATTCTGCCCTGAGCACGCAAATCCTCAAGCCATTCAAGGATTCCTATTCCGACTAAACGTTCCCATGTTTTTTTATCTGTCAGCATATGCATCAGATAATAGTCAATATAATCTGTTCGAAGGCGTTTACACTCCTCCTCAAATATTTTTTTAGCATCATCAAGCGTATTGATCATATAGTGGGGAAGCTTTGATGCAATCTTGATTTTCTCACGACACTGATTTTTCGCCAGAACCTTACCAAGTGCATCTTCACTTCCTGCGTAAATATATGCCGTATCAAAATAATTGACACCCTGCTCTATCGCGTACATGATTTCACGTTCTACTTCTTCCATATCAAAAGAAGCTCCCTTTTTCGGGAATCGCATACATCCAAACCCTAATAAGGATAATTCATCATGACTGCCTACCTGCCTGTATTGCACTTAAATTCCTCCAATCAATGTTAAATATATTCTCCACTGATTGTATCATATTTCAGCATTAATTGAAGTATTTATTTCTTCATTTTTGTTTTACTCGTTTCTGTCTCAATGTATATATGTTTTCACAACTGCTGTAAGCATATAAATGCTCACTGAGTAAAGAAGAGACAGAATGCATAAATTAAGGCTTGGCCCTAAATGCTCTGGCTGATATTGTGAAAATACAATAATGAGTTGAAAAAGTGCTATAAACAAGCCTGATGGCATCGATAATTTTTGAATCATATCAAAGATTCCTCTTTTGGATTTATCTTTTCCAAACATAACACCAATGCCAATAAAGAGCAGGATAAAAAGTAAAGATGGAACATCAATATAGTACGTAATCAATTGCGCGCTGCTTCCCTTTACGAATAGGCCCAAGAGGCACAGGGTTAACAGAACCAGACATACACCTATGATATACTGCATTTTACTGTTCTTTTGATGTGTTTCATTTTCTTTCATTAAATTCATGATGGTTTCCTCCGCTTTCGTCGAATAACCTGTCTCATTGATTTCTTCACCTGCAACAAGTTCATTCATACTAATGTTGAGAGCATCACATAATGGTTTGAGTCTGGTCGTATCCGGAAGTCCATTTCCTCTTTCCCATTTTGAAATCGATTTATCCGTTACCTCAATTTTTTCAGCCAACTCTTTTTGAGTAAGATTTAATTCCTTTCTTTTAAAAGCTATAAACTTTCCGATTTTCACCTGATCCATATGTTTGCTCCTTTAATTGTTAGTAGGCGACATCGTCGACTATGTTCGCCAAAAGCTGCATGCATCTTATGAGCTAATTCTATATCCCGTTGCACGATAGCGTCAATTCCTAATTAGTAGAATTGGGTAGAGTAGAGAGATTCTACCGTATTCTACTTTCCTTTCTGCTGTCAGGCGTACCACGCGAAAAGAAGTGACATCTTTTGGATGACACTTCTTTTACTATGAATGCTAGGCTAATGGGAGGAAGCCTGTAACATATCGGTTACATGTTTACCATAAAGGAAAGCATCTGCCTGCTTTCTATCGGATCAGAAAACTTAAGTTCCACTTCCTGATTGCCACCGGATTTTACAAAATGTCTGAATAGTGCAAGTGACTCTTCGTCCCGATTCAGAATTCTAGAGGTTCCATCTTCTAAAATCAGGTAGACCGGTGTTTGAAACTGTTCTATCATTTCGATCATTCTATCACTCTTTTTTCCTACGCGAATTTTCATAATATGCACCTCCGTTTATGATTTTATGAACTTTGTTACTTCTTAGTAGTTTCGGTTATATTTGTAGTTCTCTTTGTAGCTTTCGTTGTAGCTCTCTTTACGTCTTTGACTTTCTTTGTATCTTTAGTATAGCAGAGGTGTTTATTAGAGCAAACCGAAACCAAGACAAAAATATGCATTATTAAGACCATTTAAATTAATCATATTTACTTGAATTTTCATATTATGTATGAGAATATAGTAATATTAGGACATAGAAATGAACTAAATGTTTATATTAAGTGCTAAATGTGTGTAATGAGTGCTATATGGAGGTAAACAATGCCGATTATAATAACCAGTAAGCTGAAAATGAAACCCGGCAATGAAGAAGACCTCGATTGGTGGGGCACCGCTAATCGATTGTATCATATTTATGAAGATCAAATGGATAGAATGTTTGATTATACAACTGAATGGCACTGGCATTTTTCTATGGAGTTTTTTTATGCATATCAGGGAGAGTTTGAGTTCTTTTTTTCAGGGGATCACGTCAGGCTCAAGCAGGGAGAGGCTATTTTTATTAACAGCAACGTTCTCCACGCTATTCAGTCTGCAGACAAAAAGAAAAATCGAGTCGGAAGAGGAATTGTCTTTGATTATCACTTATTAACAGGTATGGTAAACAGTTTTGTAGAGCAGACTTATCTCATGCCTCTTCTGCATTGTAGTGAACTTCCTTTTTTTGTAATTTCGCCAACTGGAAAGCAACAGATTTCTCTGATTCTCTCATTTATGCAGGCATATCAGGCGGAAGCTGATTCGGACTATGGATATGAAATTCAAGTGCAGAAGCATATGCTTGATTGGTTGATGAATCTACTGCTCTTAACAAAAGAAATTGTAGAAAAAGCCCCTGTCGGAAAAAATCTCTCTTCTGAAAGACTCAAGCTTATGCTCACTTATATCGAAAGTCATTATCAAGAAGTAATTAACCTGGACGCGATTGCAGACGCCGCGAGCATTAGCACCCGAGAGTGCAGCCGATGTTTTCAGAAAAACATACATACAACTCCAACCGCATACCTTACAAAATATCGTCTGAACAAGGCTGTTCATTTTCTGCTCGAAACAACCATGTCTGTTTTAGAAATCAGTGAATTTTGTGGTTTTAGTTCATCCGGATATTTCAGCAAATTATTTGCAAAAGAATTCAAAGTCACACCCGCCGCTTTTCGGAAGCAACATAAGAACAAGTCGTAATTAACATATATTGATACTTACAGGGAGGCACTCACAATTGAAATCAAAAATCGAATGGAAAAAAGCAATCATAATAGCATCAACAATCTTGATACTGTTTTTGATAGCTGTAATATCTTTATATGCAAATCTCAAAAATTTTACACTCAATAAAGTTTTAATGACTGATGGGCAAGAAGTATATCTTATGGGAACATTTCATAAAGAGCACTTCGAACACTACGCAAATTATTCAATTGAAGAACTGATAAGCGCTGTCAATCATATTGATCCCGATGTGATATTGATCGAAGCAAGAGAAGAAAATTTTCTAAAGTATGGGGTTATAGGAAAATCGATAATGACTCTAAACAAAACACAACAACCGATGATAGAGATGATCACATTCATAAAAACATCATGAAAAAGAGAGCTTTATATAAAGATCAACGAATTCTGGTTATATGTGGATTTGGGCATTTGAATGCGCAGACTGAACGGCTGATTAAGGCTGGCGGACAAAATGAATCGATCGCGCATAAATCTTCTATATTCAGTGTAGAGACATCAAATTTTACTTATCCAAGTCAAATATATGATATATGGGAAAAACGGGTCCGCTTTTACGGTCACACAGTTCCCAGACTTGTGCAAAAAGACGATACCTTAAGTGAAGCTACAAAAGCACAGTGGACGGAGGATGTAGACAATACCTTTTACAATCAACAAATGGAATATTGTGAATTATTCCAGAATAACAGGCTGTATATTGACTGATCTTTTAGGAAACTCTCTTTGTGTACATGCAGCCAATATACTCCTGTCAGTATGGTTTATTTATCCGTGATGAATGATTTCGGCTTTCGTTTTTTTCTTTCTGGTAATTCCGGATACATGTCGTATATCATTTTTTGAACCAACTCTTTATCATCTAAGATCGTTACAGGCAGCATATCTTTTGCACCTTCATAGGGTTCTGTTGGTTCACTATCTGGCATATATTTTCGGCTTGCTTCTGTGATTTTCACCATGAAGCCACTATCATATATTCCACCAAATATTCTTTCATTATAGTAGAATATATAACCTCCCATCATAGGAATATAACGTATATGTTCTAATCCCTCTAGCTGGTCCATAATATATGCGACTAATTCTTTATTATCTGCCATAAAGCATCACTCCTTTAATATTTGATCAGTATGGATATTCCGGTAATAAACTTGACAAATTTGTAGATTTTCCTTGATTATCAATTAAAACCTGAATCTCTTTTGCCGTTGTTCCCAGTTGCATCATAAACTCTCGACAAGCACCACATGGTGGCATCACCGTTCCATCTTTATAAACAGATAAGATTTTAACCACTTCATTCTCCCCATCTGTCAGCATAGATGACAATGCATTTCTTTCTGCACACATCCCCAACGAACTACTCGTATCAATACATATACCAGTATAAACGTTTCCACTCTTAGTTAAAACAGCTGCCGCAACTTCACCTACATACATACTCTCGGATATTTGCTGTGGATTTATTTTTGCCATTGCAATATCGTATAATCTTTTCCATTCAGTACTTAACATTCGTATGTTCCCCTTTATTTTTCGAATCCGCCACAATCCAAACATGTACTACGCGTTTCCGTTACAAATCTTTGCATACATATCATACCATCTTCAATCATGACATGATCATAGTTGTCTATAAAGAAATTCTCTACACGATGTGATTCAGAAAAACCACACTTATGATAAAAACCAAGTGTAGATGGTACATCCCCAGTTCCTACAAACATTTTTTTACAATCAGGATAATAAGAAAATACAAATTCGATCAGAGTTTTTCCATACCTTTTTAATTGAGACTTCGGGTCGACTGCTATGTTTTTTAACTGTCAATTTAGGAGACTACATCGGGGCATTATCTGCCCCGATGCTTCTCTTTTTTCTTTTGCTGTTTTAGTTCAAACATACGCTTTTCTTCAGCCAGTTTTTGCTCTCGACTTTTTACTTTACGTTCCTGTTTGCACTGCTCCTGTTGTAATTTTAAAGCTTGCTGTGATTTTGTACCAATCCCAATGTTCTGTAATTGTTTTTTCACATCACGTTGCATTCTCTTTGGATTTACTTTGATTTCATTTTCAACAGATGCCACAGCTGGACTGAATCGCAAGTTGTAGTAATATTTTAGAATAAACTCATAAACTTCATAATCCTTTGGCTCTGAACCAAATGTTACTTTAGCTACAGATAGTTTTTGATCTTCAATTCTCTCAAAAACTCCTACCCAAAATGGCTCATCAAAATACACTGTCAGCTTGCCACTTACTTTGCCCATAACAATCCCTCCTTATTTGATTGAAACAAGCAAAGAACGGACAACCCGGAGGGGCAGGTTACTTACCCTGACATGCAGGACGGCCGGGCTACCTACCGGCTCTGGTATGTATCTCTACATACGTTGCGTTTTTATCTTTACCATTTATATAATCAAGCCTTAATGGCTAGATTAACAATTTTAAATAACTTTGTATCTTAGACGCAAATATGAATCTTTTAATACTTGTGCACTCTCAAGTTCCAATACACCTAGTTTATTTAATTCCTCTGTTGTTTCCAACGCTTTTCCATCAATAAGTGTTGATGTATCCCTTCCTCCTACCAAAACAGGCGCAACCACTAAATCCACATAATCAAATAGTTTTTCGCGCAGAATCAAGCCATTCAACGTACCACCTGTTTGTATAGTAAGTCGTTCACACCCATCTTCTCCTGCACTCTTCCTGAATTCATGGACCACAAATCCGTAGTCTGTTCTATGTCATAATACTGTTGTAATCCTTCTTTTAATCCGTTGATATTTGGAAAATCTTTGTCAAAATCAAGGTCATCCGTTATTCCGGTACTAATCTTTCCATCTAAAGATACGAGCATATATAATGTTGTAATTGGTCTTTCCATATTTTTTTCTCCTCAACATATTCAACTTTTATCAGGCAATTACGAAACTTACAATTCTAAGACAGGCAAAGAAGAAATTGTTCATTCGACTCTCTGTTCAGAAAACATCAATAATACTACCGCCCATAGTCCAACGGACACCACCAAAATGGATTTAAGCTGATAGAAAGCAATAATCCGCGCGCCAATCACGGCACCAATTACAAACCATGCGATGCATCCAAAGTACAAAATGCCCTTTTTCAAAAAGGCTTTATCCTTTGTCAGCCTGTAATAATACAGATTTTGCGTTCCACTTCTAAGGTTTCCCGTACACATGGTTGTGGCCACGGCATTGTCATGAATCTTTGAAAAGGCCGCAACCTGAATACCACAAACCAATGAAATAATGGAATTTGCAACTAAATTTAAACTTGGCGGGATAAAAGCTACCAAGCCAAGTAATACACTTTCAATTAAAACGGTTATTTGACGCCAGTGTATGATATGAGTCTTTTCCATTTTGCTTTTTACAATCGAAGAAATCAGAACTCCTATGGCAAATGCAGTAATCGGAATGATATACTGCAGCGCCTTTATCCATTGAAAAGAGGCAACATTAATTGCAAACAATACAATGTTTCCTGTTTCTGCGTCGGCAAATACGCCGCCTCGGCATATATATGAATACGCATCCATATAGCCTCCACAAATGGCCAAAATACTACCGATCACAATCGACTCCGATGTTT
>JAAYYM010000387.1 GCA_012515365.1 Clostridia bacterium | reverse complement strand
GCTCTGGTAATCTCTCTTGCTCTGTCCGGTCTGAAGTTATAAAAAATAACGGAATCTCCATCTTGAATCGTAGCAACAGGCTTGTTATCCTTTAGAACTACCGTCGGCTTTACGAATTCATCTGTTTCTTCTCTGTCATAGGATGCCTGAATACCCGCCGGACCTGACTCTGCCGTCAGTCCTTCACCTTTTGTCAAAGCATCATAAGCAATCTTAACTCTGTCATAATTATTATCCCTGTCCATTGCATAATAGCGACCCATTACAGATGCGACTTCCCCAACACCAAGTTTCTTCATCTCTGCTTCCAGCTGCTCTACATATTCTTTGCCGGAAGAAGGCGGCGTATCTCGTCCATCCAGGAAGCAATGCACATACACTTTTTTCAGTCCGTTTCTTTTTGCCAGTTCCAAAAGTCCGTATATATGTGTGTTATGGCTGTGAACACCACCGTCTGATACAAGACCGAACATATGCAGTGCTGAATCATTCTTTTTGCAGTTTTCAACCGCATCAAGCAATGCCTTATTCTCAAAAAAAGTACCGTCCTGAATTTCTTTGGTAATCCTTGTAAGCTCCTGATATACGATGCGTCCCGCACCCATATTCAAATGTCCCACCTCGGAATTGCCCATTTGACCTTCCGGGAGTCCGACTGCCATTCCGCTTGCCTGTCCCTTTACAAAAGGATATTCTTTCATTAATTTATCCATCACCGGAGTTTTGGCTTCATATACTGCATTTCCGTCATGATGATCATTTAATCCGTATCCGTCCAGGATCATCAACACTATTGGCTTCTTGCTCATATTATTTTCCTCATTTCGTTAAATATTTGTCATCTTTAGAATTATACACTGTTCCAAACTATTTTACAATAGAAAAAGGGGCTGAATCCACCGGATGAAACCGTTGAACCGCCCCTTTATATTTATTATAACTTTCCGTGTTCTGCGTCATCAAACATTTCGTAAATCGCAATCTTGCATGCATCCGTTTCAGGCATCCCCACAAACGTCGCTCCATAAATCCTTTCAGACTGGCTATCGTCTATACGGGTTATATTAACAAAAGTATAGATGATCTCTTTTGTCCAAATCTTAAGCTCTGCCTGATAGACCGCATTTTTATCCAGCGTCTCGGCGCACTTAAAGCCAATTCCCGTCTTTGACAAATCAAGTACGTCTACTCTCACTTTCTCCTGACTTCCATCATCTAAGCGCTTCATAATCAGAGTGGCATCCAAATCAAGTCTTCTGTGCTTTCTTCTTTCCTGTTCCATAAGTAACCCCTTTCACATGATATACATATCAGAACTCCACTACTATAATATAATAAAATACCACTTCTTACAAGCCCATTTTCATAATAATTTGCCTGATAATCTGTCCTGTAAGCCGCCTGTTCGCTCGGTGCTTATATATCAGTCTGTCATGTCTTCTTTTTTATTTCTTCCAATACCTTCTGTTGCTTTTCAGGGTCTTCATACTCTAAATATTTTTTAAAGGCATCAGGATACAAAAATGATTTTTCAAGCTGACATGAACTGAAATTCACAATAATATGACCATTTGCCTTCCTGACAACAGTCCCTTTTCCAAACTTATTATGTTTTACAATCTCTTTTTTTACCATTTTCACTCCTCTTTTCATCCTGAAAGAACAAGCCCTATCGTTCATAATACAATGAGCAATACGGCCTGTTTATCTCGCAAAACGTTCTCATGTGAAACACTTAATCTTCTATAAAGTATTATAACAGAAAACTCTTGCTTTTGTAAGTAAAACTTCTTAATTTTTCAAAATATCTTCAAAATGCCTTAGAAAGACCACCCCTACTGTCTGTTTAATATGTCTGCCATCGAATCATGGGCAAACTTTAAGTCCTCTTCCCACTTCTCATTCCCCTGGTACCACATTTCAGTCACATATCTTCTTACTCCCATACTCCATGCTGTTTGAATCGCGCTTTCAAAATCAACGTGTCCCTCTCCGAACATCATATCTCTGAAAATTCCGGGCTTCGTTTCTTTCAAATGCATTGCTACCAAATGATGCGCTCCGCTTTTAAGGTCAGCCAGCACGTCCCTTCCTTCCGCAGCCGCAGCATTCGTTATATTGCCTATATCGGGATAGATATTCAGATAAGGTGAACCGACCGCATTGACCGATTTCATAGATTTGGCTACCGTATTCATAAAATCTGTTTCCATTGTTTCAAACGCCAGCAGAACACTCTTTTTTGCAGCCATTATGACAGCTTTTCCAATATTTTCCGCAAATCTTTTTCTTGTTTCATTTGAAGATTCTTCATAATAAACATCATATCCCGCAAGCATAATAATCCGAATGCCCAAATCATCAGCCAAATCTACCGTCTTTTCCATAATTTCCATACCGCGTCTGACTGTTTTTTCATCATTACTTCCAAGCGGATATTTTCTGTGTCCGCTTAAACACAACGTACGAATCGGCATGCCAACCTCATACATCGTTTTTACCAGCTTCATTCTCTCCTGCTTCGTCATATCAAGCCTTGCAAGCTTATCTTCTGTCTCATCTATACTGATTTCCACAAAATCATACCCTGCCGCCTTGGCTGCGAGCAGTTTTTCTTTCCATGTAAGAGTCCCCGGCACTGCTTTTTCATACATTCCCAGCGTGTATTCTTTCATCGCACTACCTCTCTATCTCATAAAATGCAATTTCATTGATTTCCCGATTGGCAGACGCGAGATATTCTACACCTTCACTTTCATACCGAAGAATATTTGCAGAACCTACATCCGAATCAAGCACATTCACATGATATCCATTTTCATAGGTAATCCCCAGCAAATCCCTTTTTCCTTTTCTGTGTCCAATAATTGCCGCTGGCTTTCCATATACGGTTCCTGCCCAAATTGCATGTGCAAATTCTGCCGGCTCCTCATATACAAATACTTCCATATATTTGTTATTTATCAGTTTATATACTTTGATTCTATCACCGTGAAAAGGTGTAATTGTAATAATCTCTAACTGCCCGTCTTCGTCAAAATCAACCAGAGCGGCATCACTCGTCGGCTCATCAATCATTTTTGTTACAGACCACTGCCCGCCACCTACATCAGGCGGACAAAACTGATAAACACCATCAGCAGATGCCACGATTGAATAATCTCCTTTTGTATCACGCCCCCTGCAATATCCGTGATTCTTTAAAAGACCTGTTTTCAGCACTTCAAATTCTATGAACTTTTGATCTCCGTATGCTGTCAAATCTGCCGGCAGCTTCGCCACTTTTACTTCACCCGGATGGCTCCAGTCATCCATGTAATCATGTCCTGTTTTTAAAATACAGGCAATTATGTAATAGATTCCACCGCGTT
>JAAYYM010000052.1 GCA_012515365.1 Clostridia bacterium | reverse complement strand
TCATTGACATCACTGGCAGATATTCAGGTAGGTACGTCATTGACGCAGGATTATATGGAACTGATTCAGAGCCGTCCGGTAGTTAAACAGGTTATTAATAATCTGAAAATGGATATTACATACGAGAAAATGGTAAAAAAGATTTCTATTAATAATCCCTCCAGTACTCGTATTCTAAATATTGTTGTAACAGATGAAAATCCGCAGACAGCAAAACTCATAGCAGATGAATTTGCTAAGGTATCGCAACTTCAAATTTCCAGTATCATGCAGACTGATCCACCAAGTATCGTAGAATTTGGCTATGCAAATGAAAAACCGGTTAGTCCTAACATCATAAAGAATACAGTGATAGGCGGTTTGCTGGGAGCTTTTCTTGCAGTTGCCATAGTGGTTGTGGTATATCTACTGGATGACAGTGTGAAGACATCAGATGATATTGAAAAATATTTGGGACTTAATACATTAGCTTCTATCCCATTACGAGATGAAACTGGAAAAGGAAAAAAACGCAGTAAGACGAAGAAAGCAACTAAGGTAAAACGTGCTTCCAATGGTATGTATGGTCATTATGTGGCTCATTCACAGCAAGGAACAACAGCGAAAAAGAATGATAGTCTGAATAAGAATGCCATAGAAGATATGCTGCCAAATCATGAATTGGATTCGACTCCGGTCAGAGAAGCAAAAGTAAAACAAGTAAAGGCAAAAGAAGTGAAAGTGAAAGAATCAAAGCTAAAGAAAGATCCGAAGGCTGAAGCATTGAAGACATCTCTTCACCAGACAGGACTTCAGATCAGCTCATTGGAAGATGAAGATTTCGATATTGATTAGTTTGTATAAGTTAAAATAGTAACTACTAAAGGAAGAGTATAAATTTGATGAAGCTAACAACGCCACTCCATTCAACTGAACAGGGAGAATCAATAGGAACACAGATTAGCGGAAATTTTTTGGAAATTAATAGTCTGGAAGAGCAGGACTATGCTAGAAGAGAAGCATTAAACTCTCTTCGTACCAATTTGCAGTTTTGTGGAGATGATAAAAAAGTAATTATGTTAACTAGCTGCACTCCGAATGAGGGGAAAAGTACGATTACATTAGAACTTGCACGTTCCTTTTGTGAAGCAGGTAAGCGCGTAATTTTACTAGATGCAGACTTAAGAAAATCTGTACTTGTCGGACGTCATCATATGGTGGCAAAAGGCGGTGCAATCAAAGGCTTGTCACATTTGTTATCCGGACAGGCAGAGCTGGCAGACGTTCTCTACCAGACAAATGTAGAAGGGCTTTATATGATCCTTACAGGTCCTGTGGCTCCGAATCCAACTGAATTACTCGGAAAAGAGTATTTTCAGTCTTTAATAAAGATACTGCGCGAGTATTTTGATATCGTGCTATTGGATTGCCCACCACTTGGTTCAGTAATCGACGCCGCGGTCATTGCTCCGAACTGTGATGGAAGTGTACTAGTCGTAGAAAGCAGAGCAATCAGCTATCGCTTTCTGCAGGATGTCAAGAAGCAGCTCGAAATCACAGGCTGCCCAATCCTAGGAGTAGTACTTAATAAAGTAAAGGTCGAGAAGGGTGGCCGTTACGGAGGATATTATGGGAAGTATGGAAAATATGGAAAATATGAGAAATATGAGAAATACGGGGAATAGTTTATTTTGGAAGGAGATGTTTATTAGTGGATTCGTCAGTATTAAAACAATCACCTGCATTATATGAAGTCCCGACAGATCTTCATATTGTGAACGAAGTAAACACAGATAAGGTTGTAAACACGTTAACACAGAAGAGGAGTGGATACCTCTTCGCAAAAAGAGCAATGGATATCATTGCGGCAACAGGAGCAATTGTAGTTTTGTCACCTGTATTCCTGCTTACCGCACTTGCTATTAAAATCGAGGATGGAGGTTCTCCATTTTTCACACAGAAGCGCGTTGGTAAAGACGGAAAAGTGTTTAAAATGTATAAGTTTCGTAGTATGTGCGTAAATGCAGATAAAATGCATGCGCAGATGAAGGAACAGGCAGGCGTAACCGATGTTTCTTTCAAATTAGTAGAAGATCCAAGGATTACGAAGGTTGGTAATTTTATCAGAAAATTCAGTATTGATGAGTTCCCTCAGTTTATCAATATTCTTAAAGGCGACATGAGTTTGGTTGGACCTCGTCCTTTGCCAGTTTATGAAGCAGTAGAAGTGAATGATGAATTTCAGGGCAGATATCAGCTTAACCCAGGATTGACTTGTTTATGGCAGATTA
>JAAYYM010000386.1 GCA_012515365.1 Clostridia bacterium | reverse complement strand
CATAAGTGCATTCCTTTCTTATCCTTGGATAGTTCTTTTGATAATGAATATAATCTTAATTCTTGCGGGAATGTTCATGGATGCGGTGCCGTTCGTACTTTTGCTTACGCCTCTGTTCATGCCAATTTTTCAGCAGATGGGCTACAGCCCTATTCATCTAGGAATGCTTATGACAGTATCAGGCGCTCTAGGAATGTACAGCCCGCCATTTGGCCTGAATATTTTTGTAGGGATGGGCGTATTTAAAGAATCGTTTTCCACGATTGCAAGGGCGGTTGTTCCGTTTGTATTTTTGGGGATCTTATCAATGTTGCTGATAACTTATATTCCCCAGCTATCTCTATGGTTGCCTGCATTGATGAGGGGTTAAGTGTCTTGCTTGAGCTCAACAGATAACATTAAAGTGTAAATCCGGTAATTAGTAAAATGACAACAATGTGAAAATTAAAAATCTCATGTATTCTCCTGCAAGTGCTCGTTTGTTGTTGAATTTTAGTAATTAAATAGATTTATGTACTTTTCTATAGCGTCAAATATCTTGAACCGTGTAAAATCCGGGGAATTAGGATATTTGGCGCTTAACATATACAATAAACAAACTTAGTGTGATAGCAGGTCTAGTTGGACCGAGAAATTGAATTCTGGATTGAGCTGGTTTTATTGTGAGAGACAAAGAGAAAATTGATAAAGTACTTTGTTTAAAAATATTTATCCCTTTTAGCTTGGCATATTTTTTGTCTGTTTTGTTGGGAAGCGCTAATTCAATAATGTCACCTATCCTAATTGAAACATTTGCCCTGTCCCCCACTGATTTAGGCTTCATGTCCTCAGTATATCTTGTTGCATTTGGAATAGCACAGTTTCCTATAGGAGTATTACTTGATCTATACGGAGGGCGTGAAACACTGATCCCGTTGCTCACATTCGCTGTTATGGGTACTTTGATATTTGCAGTTTCAGAATCATATGCAATGCTTGTTTTATCGAAAATATTTCTGGGTATAGGAATGGCAGGATGCCTGATGGCCGCGTTCAAAACCTATTCACAATGGATGCCGGCAAAAAAGCTTCCTCTTATATATAGTTTTCATAGTCTTGCTGGCGGTATTGGAGGTATGGTCGCAACAAGACCTTTGGCTTATGCTTTTGAAATAATTCAATGGAGACATATATGCATATTCCTTGCTATTTTGACTTTTATGACTTTGGTGCTCCTCTATTTCCTTGTTCCTAAAAGTAATTTAAATAATAAAAAAGTGTCAACTCCTGAAATAATCAATTCATTTCAATCTATGTTTCATTTTTGTTTGGAAAGTCGTTTCTGGATGGTGGCACCAATTATAATTACATCACAAGGAGTAATGTTTTCTTATCTATATTTATGGGTAGGACCTTGGATGCGTGATGTGGCAAAACTTGATGAGGTCGATGTAGGAATGAATATGTTATTTGCATTTACAGGAGCTGCGCTAGGTTATTTCCTTAACGGCCTTGTTGCGGAATTATCTATAAAAACAAAGAAATTTTCTATGGAAAAATTATATTTGATTTTTGGGGTCGGACTAACAATTTTTTTAGGGATCATCGTGGTCAAGAATGATAGCTCTGTATCTTTCATTTGGGTAATTGTAATGTTTTTTGCAAATATGACGATGATTGCTTTTCCTCTTATGCAGAAGCTTTATGCCAGCTGCGAGGTCGGCAGGGCACTCTCACTTCTAAATTTCACGATTTTTCTCATGTCATTCATATTTCAGTGGTTCATTGGTGTAGTTCTTGATTTTTATCCTGTTGTCGATGGACGCTTCTCGGCACAGGGTTATCAGACAAGTCTT
>JAAYYM010000385.1 GCA_012515365.1 Clostridia bacterium | reverse complement strand
TGTACGAGAAATTTAGGTTTTTTAAACCTCGATGGAAATACGGGATGTCGACCGACAAAGAGTCGAGAGAGTTATTAATTGTAAGTAATGATCTTCCTGAGCTAGTATTTGACAATGATACTTACCAAATGAAGTTGTTCTAATCTATGGGCAAAACTAAGCATAAATTGATATTCGGGGATTGTAGCAATATGCTTGAACTTGGTGACGATAGCGTTCATCTTATGGTTACCTCGCCTCCATACTTCAATGCTCCTTTTGATTATAAAGATCTATATTCAACATATGATGAATATTTGAATCTACTGAGGGACTTTGCCAGGGAGACATTTCGGGTGTTACAACCGGGACGAATAGCAGTATTAAACATTGATGACATGCTAGTTGATGGGCAGAAGTTTCCAATTGTTGCCGATGCTATCAGATTGTTTTTGGACACCGGGTTCAGGTACCGAGACAAGATCGTTTGGAAAAAACCCGATGGATATCTACGAATCTCGAAAAGAAGCGGTGTATTAATGCAGAACCCGTATCCGATGTATTTTTATCCTGATAATTTATTAGAAAGTATCGTGATTTTTCAAAAAGGTCGCTTCGATTACAAATCTATTAGTCATGACGTGAGAGAAGCTTCAAAGATAAATATCAAGGTGGTCCAAGAGAATAAGTGGTACATGACCTTATGGGAGATGACAAACGTTCTACCAATCAAGAAAAACTATCTGAAAAAGGGGATAGCTGCATTCCCTGATGAACTGCCTTACAGGGCCATTACATTGTTCTCATACGTAGGCGAAACCGTACTAGATCCTTTCTTGGGAAGCGGCACGACAATGAAAGTCGCAAGAAAGTTGAATAGAAACAGCATAGGCTATGAGATTCTTGATACATTAGAACCATCTATATTGAAAAGTACGGGATTTCATAAATCACTGGAAATCGAGAATGCATCTCTAGAAATTGTTCGACGCCCATGAGCGAAGGGGGGAATTGTTATGACCGTTATGAAAATTGATGCTGAAATTAATAAGATAGTTTACAAACCGTTGATGTGCCGTGAGTTAGAGACTATCCCTTTTGATAACATTGAGCGAGGGTTGAGCAAATTTGGCAGTTTTCTCCTGGAAATTGATTCGAAAAATCAGTTTGGAATAAGTTGGTGGGTTTCAGCTAAGCGTACACGATCTTACCCTTATGCCCGTGTGTATGACACTTTATCGTTTTCTGGTAAGAAAGTAACCATAATTCCTATCTATAAGGACGAAGGCTTCCAAGGTGATCGTGATTTTATTCAATGGGATACGATATCGTTGATGAGCTTATTACAAGTATATGTAATAATTGGACATTATGATTCAGCAATCAAGAGCAAACGTTATGAACACAAAATTACAAAACAGCGTTTTGATGTTGAGGATCTCAAAAGTCAACTAAGGGACCTTGTCAATTTTCAATCTGATGCTTTACATTGGAATCTATTGCAGGCAGATAAAGCTTCAACAATTGCTGTAAAGGCACTTCAGTCTTATGAAGAAATATCCCGAAAGACCGGGGTAAGGATGCATTCAGAAACAACTGTTACAGATAGAATCAATAAAATTTCTTTAGGCGCTGAATCGTTTAAGCGATTATCACGCGATAATGCTACATCTGCTCAATTTCGAGAAACCAGTACCACCCAACCCAAGGAAAAGGTTAATCCTAATGAAAAGGCTTCATTGACCATCAAAAATTATCTGGGAGGCCAATACTACTTTACAGCAGACGAAGCCAGAATTGAAGGTAATAATATA
This sequence comes from Clostridia bacterium, assembly GCA_012515365.1. The sequence goes on along the minus strand of JAAYYM010000385.1, from coordinate 685 downwards.
AAACTTGTAGAATGCAAACATACAAGTAAGGGCAAACTGCCTTCCAAAGGTGACATCAAGGACGCCCTGCTAAAAATGGTGTTGTTTTCGAATTTAGAGAATGTCTTTATTGATCAAAAGAAATATGAACCTATAGCCACTCTGAAGCTAACTTCCGGCTCTGAATTTCATCATAGCTATTTAGAGAATCAAACTTTCCGACTCTTGGAGAAAGAAGCAAGTACTAATAATTTTCAACTAGATGTCGCCTATATATAAGAAGATTGGTGCGTCCTAACAACGACAAATGGTTTGGCGTTGATAAAACTTTTCGGACGCATCTGCGCGATTCTTTTCTGGGTAAATCGAGCTGAATTGCCCACCGGGCATGAGCAGGTTGACACCTTTTTCGATGAAGTAGCTGTAGATATCGGCGGTGCCGGTGAAAACCTCGTAGATTTCCTGGTAGTAGCGCTTATCGTCACCGAGTGATTCCTGGCGGATTTAGGGTGGGTTGCCGATGACGGCATCGAAGCCGCCTTCTGCGAAGATATGGGGGAAGGCGCGCTGCCAGTCAAATGGGTTGACGCGCTGGATCTCTTCTTCATCCGGGAAGATCTGCCCCCCAAAGTAATCCCATCCGATCAGTGAATTTCCGCAGCGGATGTTTTGACCCAGGTCGGGTAAGACTCGTTCGAAGCCGAGC
>JAAYYM010000384.1 GCA_012515365.1 Clostridia bacterium | reverse complement strand
TGTTGCGACCTTTTTATTACTGGTCGTATATAAGAATCCTGTCGACTGGTCATTGGTAACAGATGGAATCAGTCTGAATTCATTTTCCAAATCACCCGCGGCAAATTCATCTGTCGGGTAAGCAGAAAGCTTCACTTCTTTTGCATTTAGGGTAAGCGTTTTTGTTGCCTGATCCACTACGATTACATTCGTAGATATGCTCAGACCACTTCCATCCTTTGTCGTCGCGCTAATGACAGCAGCGGTTCCCGGAGCAGTGTTTGCTTTACATGAAACAACTCCTGCAGCATTCACACGTATTGCCGGATTACTGCTCTGATAAGTCAGACTCTTGGAGGTCGTATAGGTCGGTGTAAACACAGGTGATAATCGAATATTCTTTCCTCTGGCAACATGATATTGTGTACCACCATAAAATTCAACCTTAACTGCTTTTGCATTCAGCTGATAAGTCTTCGTAGCGACCGCTGATTTCCTCTTTCCCACATAGGCGATTGCCTTGATTGTGAGCTTACCACTCTGCTTCATTGGAATTGGACCTGTATACAAGGTACTATTGTCAGTAGGTATTTTTCCGTTAGTCGTATAGTATACTCTTGAGCCAGGTAATGAAGTGATGGTCAGATAGCAGTCCTCTTCTCCGGCAGCAATGATATTCTTCTTTTGATCAAGTATCTCAGATGGAAGAAAAACCGGTGAACTAATCTTTTGATAATATCTGATCCCTGTTGCGCCACCGGCATAAACGCCACCATAAACACTTCCACCGGTGCTGTTATAATATCGGATCCGATGCTCTGTATTTTTTAATAATGAATCGATCTGTTTAACCGTTTTGACTGTTGAACCCTTGAGGCTCGGATCGGCATCCATCATAAGCGCAATTGTTCCCGCAACAACCGGACATGCCATAGAAGTTCCATTTTTATATCCATATGCAGTGTCACTTGTAAACACAGTAGCATATATATTAGTTCCCGGAGCTGCGATATCAACCCAGCTTCCGTAATTCGACGCATCTCTAAGCCCCATATTTTCAGTTGTATCGAGTAGCGATGCAACACTGATCGTTCCCTCATAAGCAGCCGGATAATGCATATGCTCACTTCCATCATTACCTGCTGCACCTACTACAACAACGCCCTGCGTAACAGCATGATTAATCACTTCTTGAAAGACCTCCGAATAAAAAGAACTTCCAAGGCTTAAATTAATGATGTCTGCCTGATGCTCTACTGCATATTCAACTGCAGTCATAACATTAGCGGTAGAACCTTTGCCTGTTGAGCTAAGAACCTTGAGTGGCATGATTTTAGAATTCGGAGCTACTCCACATCCTCCAATCTCATTTGAAGAAATACCGGCAATTGTTCCAGCCACATGAGTACCATGTCCCTGATCATCCATAGGATCTGAATCTTCGTTTACAAAATCATAACCATCCACACAGTTATCTATAAGGTCGAGATGCGTATAGCGTACACCGGTATCAATCACGGCTACCAGAATATCACTTCCATCTGTATATTCCCAGGATTCCTTGCTCCCGATATAGTCATGAAACCATTGTTCCGCACATGGTCCTATTTGATTCGCAGATAATTCATCTGCAGGCACTTCATTTATTGGCACTTCATCCATAGATAACTCACCTGCTGGCACCTCATCCATAGTCACAATGCCATTATAGTAGACTGGTGGCAGCTTCTGATCCAAGTCAGCTGCCGCCGTCACCATCGCTTTAGCAGTTGCATCAGACTGAATGACAGCTACACCGTAGGCATACTGCTTAAGCTCTGCCTGATAACATTCAGCAATCTTTTGCGCTTCTTCTAATGAATCAGAAAGAAATACCGCCTGATTTTCTACATAATCACAGCTTGGAACCATCTCTTCATATTCATCAAGATGCATGCTCAGTGCCTGTTTTTCAGACACCATCTGTGGCGTCAGTTCCATCTCATTAAATTCAATCTGGTCTGATAAGTTGTTCTCTTCCGGCAATTCATTTGCTGAAACTCCAGCAGGTGCACTCAATTCATTTCCACTGATTCCATCTGCATTAGGATCATCTATATCTAATTCATTGCCACTGATTTTTTCAGGCTCGATCTCGTTTGCACCATTTCCATCTGGCTGCAT
>JAAYYM010000051.1 GCA_012515365.1 Clostridia bacterium | reverse complement strand
GCAATCAGATTATTAAATCCATTGCTGAAAACTGGGCAGATATTGATACCCTGGTAACCTCTTATCGTTCCGGTTTAGTCAAAGAATCCAGCTTTAAATCCACCCTCAGTTCAAAAATTGAAGCTGTTAATCAAATCTTCAAACCCAATATGCACATCCTGGATGTCTATTTCGTCAAATATGCCGAACGACTTCTCCATGATTACAACCTCCTGGCTCATGGAAAAGTAACACAGTACCAGTTCGGTGAAGAACCTGCTTTGAAAAATGAAATTGTTGTAAGTGAAGATCAGAGTTTCAATGCTTCCGATGAAACTATCGCTGCAAGTAGTGAACAGATTAAACCTGAGGAGACAACACAGAGCGCAGGGTTCTTCGATTCATCCTATGATCAAAATCTGGAAAAAGATATTGCTTCTATTGAAATGGGTGAACCTCAGAGCCAGGAATTTCCTGTACAGGAACAATATCCGCCGATCACAACCCCGGATTCAGTTATCGCCGAAATCGCCGATGTTCCTGAAAATACCGGTAGTGCTGTAAATCAGGAGATCGTGGAGAATGCTTCTGTTCAATCTGATGTTGAGAGCGGCATTGGAAGTTTTGAGGATCAATTCCTGGAAGAGCAGAATTTTGAGGATGTTTCCACTGTCGATGAATCTCTTGTCTCAAATGCTCAACCGACAGTCGAGATGCCTGGAGTGTTTCAGGAAACTCCTCAGCAGCCGGAAGCTATGGCAGTTGTTGATGAGAATGAGGGGATTGAAGAGAAGGGGGCTGAATTGCCTGCTGCTGATATTGCTGGAAGCAGTACCCCGGATGCGATCGCTGATGATGATGAAGAGGAATTCTGCATTGAAATAGCTGACATAGATAAAAAGGTTGAACCTGATGTGGTTCCTGATATTAAAGCTGATCCAGTGATTCCACAAGCACCTTCGACGGATTTCGCCGGTCCGACCAAAGATGCAACCCGGAGCGAACCTGACTCATTTGAACAGGAATTCGAGATGGCGAAATCCGACAAATTTGAAGATGATTTTGCCATGGAAACAATCATGGACATGGATATGTCCCATCTGCTCAGAAATACGCAGCAGTTTAAGGAAGAGACAGATGGAATTATAATACCTTCTTCAAAAATCACTCCGCTCAAGCCACCGTTCAAACCTCAGCAGCGGTTTACCTATATCGGAAAAGATCCAACTCAGAAAAAAGATGATAACCAGCAGGATCAATTGGGTGGTGCACTCCATGAGACAATTCTTCTTAAATCAGGAGATAATTCCGGTGAGCCGGTTATTGACACAATGCAACCATTACAGGCTAACGTTCAGTCCAATGAGATTGAACCGGTTGACTTCGAAGATTTTCTGAAGGCTGATAAAAACGGGAAAAATTTCGAGGAAAATAAGGATCTCGAAATAACCGGAGATGATATTGCCAATAAGATAGATTCATTTTTTAAGATCTAAATAATATCTATTCGTAAAGCTCGAAATTCTAAAACAGAAATTCGAAAAAGTACGATAAGTATATATATTTTCTGATTTCGAATTTGGTGCTTAGAATTTCGAATTTTACATGAATATGTAATTTGTCTATTACAAACCTCATTAATTGAGGTTTTTTTATTTTTGTGGGGATAAATTGTTATGGTACATGGTCTGGTAATGTTTTCCGGTGGTCTTGATAGCGTTATTGCTTCACATCTCCTT
>JAAYYM010000383.1 GCA_012515365.1 Clostridia bacterium | reverse complement strand
TTTCATGCTGTAAATGCGTTTCTATCAGATGAAAATGATGCAAACACTGTAAATAATAGTGTATTTAACGACTGGCTTAGGCTTTTTTTAAACCTAGTAAACAATTCTCGTATTGAAGAAGCGGATGACTATCAAAAAGCGGTACAGTCTATCGATAGAATAAAAGCTCACAAAAATGGTTTGCTTCTGTTTCTTGCTTCCGGAACACTAAAAGACTTATCTGGCTTTTCCAAAGAACAGTTTACAGAGGAATGTCAAAAAGCTCGAATTATGTGTAAAAGTGCAGCTCATAAAAAGGTAATCATTGATGCTGAAAATGCTCTCCCATATTTCTCTGGACAAATAAGATCCATCATTCATTATTCTGATTTTGAAAATACAAACAACTTTTCAGAGTTTGACAGATACCTAAACAGTGAAAAAGTATTATTCGATAATAAAAAACCGATACACGGTAAACTATTACGAAGGACATTATGTGCTATCGATGATTATAGACTTCCAGTTGGCAGCTATAAAACTCTATGCATCGATGATCCGAACGAAAGTTCAAGGACGCCAAGTTTGAAAAGGCTTTTCTCCAATCATGGGAGTGCGGTTAAAGAGCTATTAGACAATATTAACGCCTCAAAACCGATCGAAGCTCAACTTAAAGCTATCATTTCTGGAAAGACACTTGACGAGAATGATTGGAGGTATTGTTTTGTGAATTATACAGATGTGCTTTTTCCTCTAATGAGCACTTCACATTTGAGAATGTTTGAAAACGGTAACGAAGAGCTGATAATTCCTAACAAGCAATCAAACGGAGAGAATTATTCCGTCTATCTGTATACTCTTCAGCATTTACTTAGAAAGAAATCTATTATTTCTGAGTATTACACTGAACTAGGTGCATATGGAGACAGATATCTCATAGTGAAAGGCTATAAAGTAAGATATAAAAAGAATAAGTTTTATATTGAAAGCGACTCAGTGAAGTGGAAATCTTCAAGCAAGAATGTGTTAAGTGATGCCCTTACAAAAATAATGAGTATGTGAAATCATAATAGAAACCAAATGTGTGCTATTACTTAAAGGCATTACTTACATTAAATAGAGATGGGGCTTCTCCTAGTACAAAATCACTAGGAAAAGCCCCTGTCTCACATCAACCATCGGCTAAAAAATTACTTCGAGTCAAATCATTAGTAGTAATTCGATAGTAGGCAGACGGAAAAATGGTCAATCAAGTCACGCATATGCAGTATTACTGCGACCTATAAGATAAGTTTCCCACCCTGATGCTGTGGCAAACAAGCATAATCATTATAAGTAATAGCACTATTCATTCTTACACAACTATCGTTTCTTGATTTTTCATCTGTTTCGTGATATACTATACGCATGAAAAACATTTTCATTAGATTGTTTTATGTGATGAAAGAGCACTGCCAACTATCTATTAATAAACATCATTCTACTTATTCTCCCGTGAGCAGAGCGATAATTGACATATTTCCACGCATATAAAATCTCGAAAAGACACCAATCTACAGCTCACGGAAGCCACTCTCCCCTACTCCGGATTAAACGTAATCATATCTTACGTCTTGGCGCACGTTGAGTGCGTAGTTTTGATGTCACGGCAGAAATCATAAAATGCCGATTTATCGCGGATAATTGGCATTTTGCAGTTCAGTAAACAACCAAAATAAGCACTCATTTTCTGTATGTGGGAACACGTAATATCACCTAAAGAGATACAGATAGCATTTCGGCGCACTCGCGATATAAACAGTCTTTTTAAGCACTCGATTTTTTGTGCTTAAAACTGCTGTTTGTAACTTTTAAGTGTGTAGAAATGCTGTCACTCGTTAAAAAGTCCGAAAAATAGAGAAAAATCACGCTAATCAAAAATTGCGATTGAGAGGTAGGGTTGAGTGCGTGTAAAAGTTACCGCAAAGAAAGGACATAAATATGGTTACTGTTACAATTGAAGGCAATAGCCTCAAAGTTATTGTCTGACGAAAGGAGCGTTCATTATGAGCGATAAGGAATACTCGGGCTACAGAGGCTATATTATAAAGGTTAATGGCGAGATAGTCTATGATGCAGGCTTCTGCTGCATTGCTCATTACAACTATCCCGCAGACACAAGATACTATGTCCAGTGTGAATTCCCTGTAAAAACAGGTGCCCGTGAAACCAGCTGTCCGGAAATATGGACAAGTGACGAAACCGAGGCAAAATATCTGCTGGACAACCCTGACAAGGTAGTGGAATGGCTCCGTGGACGTATCAAGGCTGACACGAAGTACAGCCGATATGTAGATCAACCCATAATCGAAAAGGATCATCAGTTACCTAATTACGGAGGTCATCCGCAGCTTCTGGCGAAAACACCGCAGTATATCATTTT
>JAAYYM010000382.1 GCA_012515365.1 Clostridia bacterium | reverse complement strand
TAGAGCGGGAAAATGGTACAGGTCTTGGCATGCCTATTGTAAAGAAGCTGATTACGATGATGAATGGTGATATATCAATCGAGAGTAAAGTGGGTGAGGGAACAACCGTTACTGTGTTACTGAGTTATCCTGTCGCGCATGAGTCGATTCAGCAGGATGACGAGCCTGTGTTTGATGATACGATTCTCAGTAACAAGCGCATTTTACTTTGTGAAGATAATCCCTTGAATGCACAGATTGCAACACGACTATTAAAAAAGAAGGGGATCATCATAGAACTTGCCGAAAATGGTGAGATCGGGACTAAGATGTTTGCTGCATCTGCGCAGGGCTATTATGCTGCAATCCTAATGGATATCAGAATGCCGATCATGAATGGATTTGAAGCAACAAAGGTAATACGTGCCATGGAGAGAGCAGATGCCAAAACGATACCAATTATTGCCATGACAGCTGATGCATTTAGTGAAGATGTAAAGGCAACTAAGCGTGTCGGAATGGACAAACACTTAAGTAAACCTATTGATGCCAGCCAAATGTATGCGACACTTGCAGAGGTATTTCGCGAGAGGACCTTGGAGAATCAGGAAGATTAATCCCCATGAAAATATCTACATGCATTGGATGAATGAATCGCAATGTAGAGTTCCATAATCAATCAGTGTATAGAATCTATGTAAAGTTTCTACAATCCCATGCAAATTCCTACAAAATATTTGCCAAAATTAGTTATTTTTTATATAATTAAGGTAGTTGTATTTGAAAAATCAGGAGAAATAATGGAATTAAGAGAAATAAGAAAAATAAGAAAATTAATAGAATTAAGAGGAAAAAATAAAAGAAATAACGAAAAGAAGTAACTAAAAGGAACAGCAAAAGGGAATAACCAAGGGGAACAATAAAGATGAACAGAAGAATTTTACTTGTTGATATGGAGAACCCTGATATCGCTAAAATCAAACAAAATCTTTCTAATCAGTTTGATTTCACTGAGTCAAGTGAAGTGAGCGATACCATAATCAAACTAGGTCAATTGCACAAGTTTATCAAAGCCATAATTATCAGTATGAATCTATTCCGAGAGCAAGAGTACAGTATCATGAAGGAAATTAACAATCAGGTTGTGTTGAGACACATTCCGATTATCTGTATTGATTCTGCTGATTTAAATGATTCAGAAAGAACGCAGGCATATTTGGATGCGTTCAAAAACGGTGCACTCTTCTATATGGCGCATCCTATCAATTATGATCTTCTCTCTAGCTATCTGAGCAATGTAATTGCATTTGAAGAATATTCTTATTATTCTAATAAGAATCTCCCACATAGTGTTACACTCAATTATGAAAATAATATGTCAAACGGAACATTCTGGAATCCAAAATCACTAGACAGCATTACTATGCATACAAGCATAGGTGCAGCCTGTTTGATTGAGTATGTGCAAAATCATACGTCTATTGTGCGCACAAATGACGATTTCACAAAAGAACTGTTTGGAAGCTATTTAATGGAGAATCTGGGTATCGAGAACTTTTTCGAGACTTATTTAGATACGAATAATTGGGGAAACTTTCAACATGCTTTAAAAAGGGCGGTAGAAGATATTAATCATAAAACAAGCTGTGAGGTGACCATTGAAGCAAACGAACTTTTTCATTCCAATATACATCTTCGAATGAGTATGCGACTCATTGAAAAAATAAATGAACGCGCATTGATCTATTGCGTAATAGAAAACGATACCGATAAGTACGAAGCAATCAACCGTGAAATGGAACTGATCAGTCAGCTGCAGACAATTATACAGAATTATAATGGTGGAATCACGATTGCTTATGATAATTTTGACACGACTCAGTATACTTATACCAATACAAATTTTTATATGATGTTTGGATATACGAAAGAAGAATTCGAGAAACAGACGTTTACGTCCATTTATGATTTGATTTTGCCCGAATATCTGCCAGAAGTCAAACGAGCTTTACGTACACTGACGACACAGATGACTCCTATACAGATGACTTATCAGGCAAGGAAGCAGGATGGCACCATCATTACAGTACGGGCGCACTGTAATGTGCAGTTTATGAAATCAAAAAGCAGGCTGGCATACATTTCTTTTTATGAAGACATTACAAATCTGATTGCTGCAGAAAACAGGATTCATGAGCTAAATGAAAAGCTGGCAGGATCAGAAGTATTTATACAGCTCGATCTTTATAACAGAAGGATAGAAAGCTATCATTCCATTTATGAACCGGATATAGAAGCAGATGATCAGTCTGATTATAAAGAATTGCTGTTAAGGCAGATTTATATAAAAGAGAAAAAACATGTATGGGATATATTATCATACCAAAATCTCTTATCTAGTTTTCGTAAAGGAAATAACAAACTTTCCGTAGAATACCGCAGGCATATGCCGGATGGGAAGATACGCTGGTTTGCAGCGACTGCGATTCTGGTTTCAGGTGGTAAGGAAGACGTTATCATGGCATTTATTTATACACATGATATAGATGATAAAAAGAAGATTCGGATAGCCAAAGATAAGATTATGGATAGTGAAGTTTCAGATATTACCATCATCAATATAAAAAGTGGCATATGCAGAAATGTAAAACTATATGACAGCGCCACCATCGAGCAGACAGGATTGAATGGTGAGTATGAGAAAACTGTGGAACAGTTTATCGATATCGAAGTGGCAAAGGAAGATCGGGAACGCTGCAGAACATTTTTTGCACTTGAAAATTTGGTTTCCACCGTTGAAAAAGAAGGGAAAGCATCCACATCATTTTGGATCATCAGACGCGATGGCATGAATGTACGGAAAAATGGAACAGCCACCTATTTGGACAGCACACATGAAGATCTGCTGCTAGTCGGACGTGATATCACTGGATTTTTTGAAAAAGAAAAAGAACAGCAAATGGCATTACAGCAGGCAGTAGAAATGGCTGATTTTGCAAATAAGGCAAAGACAGACTTCCTGTCGCGTATGAGTCATGATATGCGGACACCGCTCAATGCAATACTGGGCGTGACCGAACTTGCGATCGATGAAAGTAAATTATCGCAGATTACTGACTATTTAAAAAGCATCGATGTGTTAGCCAGATATTTGCTTGGAATGATTAACGATACCTTGGATCTTGGAAAAATCGAAAGTGGTAAAATGGAGCTTCATAGAGAGGTTTATCCATTAGAAGAATTCCAGATGATGCTTCGCACGATCATACAGCCAATTATGGATGCCAGACATATTACCTTTGATGTCAGCTTAAAATAACAGCTTACTCGTATTAAAGTAGATAAATTGAGGTTTAATCAGATCTTTGTTAATCTGCTCTCCAATGCAGCTAAGTATACGCCGGAAGGTGGACATGTTGAATTCTTATCAGAACATATACCGGGGAAAAATGGGAAGCATGGTATGCGCTTTGTAATACGAGATAACGGAATCGGTATGAGCAAAGATTATCAGAAGGTTTTATTTGAACCGTATTCACAGGAGTATGGACATGAACATAAAGAACAGCGCGGAACAGGATTAGGACTGGCTATTGTAAAACAGATCGTTGATCTGGCAGAAGGATCAATCCGCGTAGAAAGCGAAATAAATAAAGGCACTACATTTACGGTAGATCTTTATGCCTATAATGAAGATGCAGCACCTGCTGATATGAAGAAGCCGGATTATTACCCGGAAATCATGAGAGGACTACGTGTTTTACTAGTAGAAGACTCAGAAATCAATCAGGTCATTTTAAAGAAAAACCTTGAATTCCTAGGTTGTCTGGTAGATACTGCAGCCAATGGAGAGGAGGCAGTCAGATGTTTTGCTCAATCTGAAATTGGATATTATAAAGTGATACTGACTGATCTGCGTATGCCGGTCATGGATGGATTTGAGGAGGTCAGTCTGATCCGTGGAATGGACCGTTTAGATGCAAAGACGATACCTGTCATTGCTGCTACAGCAGATGCACATGATGAATTTAATCAGCGGATTCTTAATGCGGGTATGAATGGAACTCTCGTGAAGCCGATAGACGCAGCCACTCTATGTGAGATGATTGCGAAGCTGGTCGGAACGCAAGAGAACCATTCTAAAGCTGAATTATTTGGTACTGTGAGCGCTATTTCTCATGACTTTAAGCATTAGTATGGACAGCACGAGGATGGTGGGGAATATGCTGCCTGCCAGAATGCCGATGCGTAGATTATCGCTTGCTCTTTGTGTGATCAGACCGACGAGACCGGGACCGACAGACCCACCCAGATCTCCGGCCATCGCAAGCAGAGCAAACATAGCTGTTCCGCCGGCAGGGATTTTCTTTGAGGAAATACTGATCGTACCCGGCCACATGATACCAACCGAAAAACCGCATGTAATACAACCGATCAAACCGATTAGCGGATGTCCTGAAATCGATGCTGCGAGATAGCAGACAAGGCATAATATGCCGCAGCCGATCATGTAAGACATGAGATTAATCTTTTCTCCGTATTTGCCGTAAATGGTCCGGCTGATCCCCATCATGATGGCAAACAGACATGGTCCAACCAGATCACCGATTGTTTTTGAAAGTCCGAGTGCTGACTCTGCGTAGGCAGATGCCCATTGTGCCATGGAAAGCTCTGAAGCTCCGGCGCAGACCATGAGTATGATTGATATCCAAAAGAGAGGCATTTTCAGCAGTTTTGTGATGCTAAGACCTTCTCCTTCATCAACCAGATGCTCGATCGGACATGTTGCAAAATTATAGATATTATAGAGTGGAATCAGTGCCCAGATACATGCAATTAAACGCCAGTGCTTTATTCCGAATACGGCAAAAAACAAAGTGGAGAGCAGGATGACGCCTACGCTACCCCAGCAATAGAAGGAATGGAGCAGACTCATAACGGATTCCTTATGTTCAAACGGGCATGCTTCTACAATCGGACTACACAGTACCTCAATCAATCCGCTTCCAGTTGCATAAATGATGACGCTGATGATGATACCGACAAAAGGATCAGGAAGAATTCCAGGTAAAACTGCCAGGCATATCAGCCCCAGCGCCGAAAATGCTTCTGATGCGACGATGCATTTTCGGTAGCCGATGCGGTCGACTGTTTTTGCACACAATATGTCTACAATTAATTGCGTAAAAAAGAAAATGGTTGAAATTAATGCCACTTTTCCAAGGGATATTCCAAAGCTATTATGAAAGGTGAGAAAGAGCAGTGGGGCAAAGTTTGCAGTAATCGCCTGAGTGATAAAGCCCAGATAGCATGCTCTTAAAGTTTTATGATAATGATTGTTTTGGCTCATTTTTAAATGCCTCCTGTATTTCTTATGTGATCTGAATTGAATTATATACGCTGTCGTGTAAAAAAACACTGTATAAATTGTCACGTTTATTGTACAATATGGTAAAGTGAAAATAACAAGTATATTGTACGAGAAGTATCCGAGGATTATATGCGCATCCTACGAGAATCACAAGATGTGCTGGTCGTGTTAGTACGTAAAATATGCAGAAGCTTAGGTGACAATGAAGACGGACAGTGTTTATAAGAATATTTCTACAGATGAGAATATGAGAGAAAACGTGAGTCATGGCAGTTTGGAATATCCGTTTGCCTATTATTATGAGGATGTATGGGATTTTGATTTTCATTGTGTAGACTGGCACTGGCATCCGGAAATAGAATTTGTATATGTTGAACGCGGAGAAATGTCAGTCATGATTGGATCTGACAGACTGAAGGTAGGGGCTGATACCGGATTGTTCATTAATACGCGTGTAATTCACCGTTTTGAAGCATCAGAAAGCGTGATCATTCCTAATATAGTCTTTTCAGAGAAGCTTCTTGCTTCGGAAGAAAGCCTGATTTATAGAAAGTATGTGTATCCCATACTTTTTTCTTCACAGCCTTATCAAATGTTTAACGACTCGATTGCCTGGCAGAGAGTTGTGTTGGATATTTTGAAAACGATCTTTGCATTACAAAAGGAAGAGAAGCCCCATGAACTTGAAACGGTGGAGCTTCTTCTTCGAATGTGGCGTGTTATTTATCAGAATACGCAGATTCGGTCAATCGCGGAACATGAAATGCCTGCCTCGGAAAAGCAGGCACAGCTACAGATTATGATGCAGTACATTCAGGATCATTATCAGAAAGCGATGACGCTTGATGAGATTGCAGCGTCAGTCATGATCAGTAAAAGTGCCGCACTAAAGCTGTTCGCGCGCTTTCTTAAGATCTCTCCAATTTCTTATCTGATCCGATATCGTCTGCAATGTGCGGCAGGATTCCTACTTTCCACTGAACAAACAGTTGATGCCATATCACAGGAGACGGGCTTCAATGATTCTGCCTATTTTTGCAGAAAATTCAAGGAATTATATCAGCTCACACCATCTGAATATCGACGTATGAAAAGTAAGGTATCGGTAAAATCTGTTTTTAGGATTTGAATTTCATAAAAGTTTGATGAAATTATATGATAGAGGGAGATTGCAAATATGGGAACGTATACAAATGAGATGAAAGAGGATCAGAATTTACAAATGAATGGGAAGAAGTCGGGTTCGGTTATTTTAAAAATACTGGTAGTGATAGGTGCTGCATTATTGGCAATTATTTTATTGCTGGTAATCTTGTTTTGGAATGAACTGCGTTCCTTGATGTCGCTTGAACAAGTAGATGAATATGGGATGTATCAAATGACTTATTATGGTGATTATGGGTTTGATGAATTCTTAAAAACCGGAGCTAAGAGCGATGCGGACATAGAGACTTTTGTGACAAAGCGTTTGCTAAAGGGATTACCAATCGACTTAGGTGTGACCGGGGATGGATGTACTGCTTTTGTAACACACAATGAAAAGGGAGATATCTTGTTTGGAAGAAACTTTGATTTCGATTATGCACCATCACTGCAGCTTTATACAAAACCTGACCATGGATATGCTTCTGTCTCTACAGTTAATCTTGCATTTGCAGGATATACAGCCGATTATTTACCAAGCGGACTGAATTTTGACAGTTTTCTGACATTAGCAGCACCGTTTCTTCCTTTTGATGGCATGAATGAAAAGGGCGTTACGATTGCATTATTGGCAGTGCCAGAAGCGGAGCCGGCGTATGAACCTGACAGAGTAACACTTAATACGACGACGGCCATCAGGCTTGTGCTTGATCAGGCAGCTACTACAGAGGAGGCTATCGAGCTTCTGCGTCAGTATAACATCTATTTTTCGGCAGATGTAACTTGTCATTATCTGATTTCAGATACAGATGGACATGCAGTCATCGTTGAATATTATGATCATGATCTCAAAGTGGTGGAATCGGATGAAGACTATTTGATTGCATCAAATTTCATTGCATACAATGATTTGAACATTGGAGAAGGCTTTACGGAATTCGAACGTTATGATGCAGTCAAGGAAGCAATAGAAGAGAATGGTGGTAAACTGGAGGAAGAGCAGGCAATCGACTTGCTGGCCCAAATTGGTGTTATCAGTAAGGAAACTGACAAACTGCAATGGACAGTGCTTTATAATCTGACGACCGGGGATGGCCAGATCTTTGCACATAGAAAGACTGATCAGAGACTGAACTTTCATCTGGATTTGGAGTGATCAGCGGCCGGAGTTTTATTTTGATTTCGAACTGATCGATGGATCATGTGTTATTAAAACTTATCAGAACTGATTTCAAGTTTGCGACTGTCATATTTTCGATAGATGGCAGGTGTCATACCTGTGTATTCTCTAAATAATTTGATAAAGTAGCTTTGACTTGCAAAACATAGCGTTTCTGAAATCATTGAGATGGGAAAATCAGAATGAATCAGCATATTTTTTGCGGTTTCCAGTTTTCGCTTTTTAATATAATCAGAGATAGTCGAGCCGGTTTCTTTTTTAAATTGACGTGACAAATAACCCTCACTTAAACCGGTAACAGCAGTCAGGTCTTTTCGCGATAATGGTGTATGGAGATTATGATAGATATAATCAATGCATCTGGTGATTGAAAGCGAATAAATTTTGCTGGTGCGCAATTTATTCATATAAGTGGTGTAGTACAGAATCATGTCGTATTGGAGCGCAACGATCTTTGGGATGCTGTCACATTTGTCAACGGTTTGGATATACATGTCACTGGCACTGTAGGCAAGCTCATGCTCCATACCGCTTTCAATGCAGTATCTGGATATCATTGCCGTGGCAATTACGAAGTGATACTTTGCATTCCAAAGTATATTCTCTGACAGGATACCAAGTCCGGGCTGTTTGGTAAAATCAGCATGTTCCAGTCGTTTGATCGTATCAATATCCCCGGATTTGACGGAATGGTAGAAGCCTAACTCCTCGTTATAGGGGGCATGATACATTTCTTCTTCTCTTTTTACATAAAGCTGATAGATTAATTTCTGTTCATTCATATGTTCAATCCCTCTATTGATCTGAAGTGACCTGATCTGAAGTGATATGTGGATATTCCTTTTTTAGTTTACTTTATTATATCACCAAAATGATAAAAAAGTCATGAATGATATATCGGATGGTTAGAATATGAGATATGATTTCTATACAATAACTTTAGATAAGAATTTTACTGAGATTGAAAACCAGATGCTTAGGAGGCAAAGGAAATGAAGGCAAAGAATACAGCTTATTGGAGCAGAATCATAGGAATAGCATTACCTATTGTCATCAATAATTTGATTAGTCAGCTGCAAATGCTGATTGATAAAATCTTTCTTGGACGCCTGACGCTTGAATGCATGAGTGCAGTTGGTAATGCGTCCGGACCAATCTGGACGACGATGAGTACGATTTTTTCAATGACATTGGGAGGAACGATCCTGATCTCACAGGCAATTGGTGCAAATGATCAAAAAAGGGCACGTGACATCATGGCTTCCGTATTCAAATATAATAATATACTGTCACTATTTTGGTTTGTATTTTGGATACTCGGGGCACGTTCTGTCTTTCGTATGATGGGAGTGGATGATAGTGTAATCGATATGAGCGTAAATTATGCGAGGTTCCTGGCACCTATTTTCTTTATCACCGGAATCAATGCGTCAGTTTCATCCATGCTGCAGGTAAGCGAAAAAACCAAAATACTTGCTATCTATGGAATTGTTCGTTCCGGTGCAAACATTGTACTTGATTATCTTCTGATCTTTGGAAAATTTGGGTTGCCTAGAATGGAGGTAAGTGGTGCGGCGCTTGCAACAACACTTGCGGATTATATAGGTGGAGTTGTCATTTTGATTTATATCGTATGTGCGAAAAATCTCATCGTAAAGCCAAAGCTGTTTGAGATTATCAAAGCAAAGGGAAGCAACTACATAGGAGCAGTTAAAGTAGGGATACCAGCAGCCTTAGAGGAATTTGCCTGGAATTTTGGAAATCTGTTTTTGATCGTTATGTTGAATCGGGTAAGTGCTGTTGCAGCAGGGATTTATGCAATTATTTTCTCAGTGGAATTATTACCGGTGGTCATTTTTAATGGATTAGGACAGGCTACGCTTACGCTGTCGGGTCAGGAAGACGGGCGTGGAAACCGGAAGGATGTCCGTAAATTAGTTTCGATTTCTTTTATTTGGAGTATCATGATTGCTGCTTTGATCCTCATTTGCTTTATTGCATTTCCAAGTACCATAATGAATATGTTCACAACTGATCAAAGCGTCATTACTGCATCAACAATTTATCTGATTATTGTTGGAATTGATTTGTTTCCAAAGTCAGCAAATATCATTATCGGCTCTGGGATCAGAGGCTTTGGTGATACGATGTGGATGTTGAAAACACAGATCTTTGGTACATTTTTTGTCATAACAGCCTCTGCCATTATGGTGGTAGTGCTGCATATGGGAATGTTAGAAATCTTCTGGCTTGTTGTTGTGGACGAGACACTCAGAAGTCTGCTTAATCTGTGGAAACTGCGAAAGGAGACGAAAGCATCGCAATGTAGCGAGAAACTACAACTAAATGAGTCTTAAGACTCATTTAGTTGCAGTTTTTATCTGATATGTTTGAATGAGCTGCTGAAATGTTTTATCCTCTTTCAGAAACTGATATTTTTCACTTGTCTCTAGTTCCTTTAAAATATTAGCGCACATTTTATTGCCGAGATCTATTTCCTGTTTGGCACCACCAATGTGTTTATAGATCGGACAATTGCCTGTATCCCATGGAACAAGAATTGCATCGAGCATTTGTCCTAAAATTCGAATGGTATCTGTCACATTTTTCTCTGCTATTGCTTTTTCAAACGCAAATATATAGGTGTTATATTCCCACATACCAAATACATGAGTCAAAGTCTGCCCGCATTTGATAAGCTGCGATGCATTTTCATCATCACCATTTTGCACAGCTATACTGATTAATCGTCCGAGAGGAGCCTGAATCTGATTAATTGCAGAGAGAATTCTTGAGGCGTAGATTTTTTCAGCTTCTTTTTCTTTGCCGGTTTCCATCCATAAGTTTGCCTGCAGTATTTGCTTATCAATCACAGGGGATTCGGGTAGTTTATCAATCAAATCCTGGGCGCGAGCGTAATCCCTTTCCATAATAGCGCGGGAAGCTAACATGAAATTTGATTGATCCGCATATTTGGAATTCCCGCTTTTTCCGACCCATTCATACATATCTTGAATTTTAGCATCGTATTTTTCTTTATCAGCCGCGTCAACCTCTGTCATCATCATAGCTCCCTGCAAAGTTAGCGCCAGCGTGCTTATGAGTTTAGCATCGGTAGGATATTCCTGAATTTTCTGCTCGGCAATGGTATATGCCTGCTCGATTCCTTCTGTCATCGCAACC
>JAAYYM010000381.1 GCA_012515365.1 Clostridia bacterium | reverse complement strand
GTTTGCTGAAAAGGTTCATAACAAATGGTAGGTTATAGTAAAAATCTTCAGCCTATCTGTTATTGTGGAAATTACCGGGCAAGTGGGCAAAGACAGAGAATTTTTTTGTTATTGCAATAGTCCATATTCTCCCTTCCTGCAAATATTCCGCTTAATAGATGTTCTTGATCATATGACAAAAACATGTGTTTTTTAGCTTTCCAGCTTAATTTCGCGTTTGCCGCTCTTCATAAAGGCTATCAAAATAAATGCTGCTGCCAATGACATACATCCACCAAATATGAATGGCGCTTCCGCTCCAAAAAGATTCCAAAGGAGGCCTGCAATTGCACTTGCCGGAAGCAGTGCTATCCCAACAACTGTGGAATTGAGACCTAGCATTGTTCCTTTCAAATCCTTTGGAGAAACTTCGGCAATAAACGCCCTTTCTACCCCTGCTGTTAGCGCTGTATAAACACCATAAAAAATGAAAAGTACAACCATAAATGTCTTATTATAAGCAAGCGCAAACCCAAAATAAACTAAAGCAAAGACAATATAACCTGCAACCAGCGATCTTTTCCTTCCTACTTTGTCAGATCTTTTTCCCGCCGGTATGGCAAGAATTGAGGCAGTAATATTATAGATAAAATAAAGCAGAATTACGGTAGTATCATCAAAGCCCACGTTCTTGGCTCTTAGTATAAGAAATGCATTGGATGAATTCCCTAAAGTAAACAAAAACGCTACTAATATATAAAGCTTTAATTGACTATCTAGTTTTTTCACGTTATTCCAGAATGGTTCACGTTCTTTTAAAACACGTTCTTCTCTTCTCTCTTTTATCTTAAAAAACATAAGCAGACTTAGGACAGCAGGTATGATTGAAAGTAAAAATATTTGCTTGTATTTGAAGTCTCCATTTGAGTTTTTCATAAGCAGGTAAGCCATTAAGATTCCTAAAGCGGAGCCTGCCATATCCAGTGCCTTATGTATACCAAAAGCCGTTCCTGCCCGCTCACTATCTGAACTTTCACTTACCATTACATCTCTTGGTGCTGTTCTGATTCCTTTACCGATTCTATCAATAATCCTGGCTCCTAAAATTCCACCCCACGAATTCGCGAATACCAAAGCGACTTTGTAAATTAGCCCAGATGCGTATCCAACAAAGGCTATCGGTTTTTTCTTCTTGTATTTGTCGGTAAAATATCCGCTGAATACTTTCAATAGGCTTGCCGCACTTTCGGCAATTCCCTCAATTAAGCCTACTATAGCAGGGGTTGCCCCAAAAACTGATGTTAAATATAAGGGTATTATAGGATATACCATTTCAGCACTTATATCCGCAAAAAAACTAACTAATCCTAAAAATATTACATTTACCATTTAGATCCCTCCTCGTTAGCAGTGGTCAGACGATAGTTGTTCTTGATCATCACTCTTCTTCATTTTAGTTTGTAAACCTGCTTACTGAACTGATCGAGCAATTGCTTACATTTTCGCAGCCCAACAATAAGCATGAATAGATTTTCCCAAATTGAAACGGAGTACCAGCCTTCATGAGAGTTTTCGATGGTTCCCAATAAGCCCATATGCTCGAAAATATTAGTGTGATACCCACACCATTCCAACCTATTATGTTTTTCCTGTTTACTTTCATTCTTCCATCTCCTTACAACCATCTTTTATGATAGCACCGTAATATCTGTAATACAATCTATTTGGATGCCCTGCGTCTTGATATACATCAGTC
>JAAYYM010000761.1 GCA_012515365.1 Clostridia bacterium | reverse complement strand
TATAACGAGCAACGCCGTCACTGAGGGCGCGGGGGATGCAGGAATACTAAATTCACCTAAACCTTTGAGCCTTAGCGATATTGAAACAAGACGCTGGTATTTGGACGCAGAAACTAAAATACCCAATCTGATTGATAGGACGCAGCCATTAGAACAGCAGGCAATGCAAGCCTCTGCTTTGAGAAATCAAGTTAGAACTCAAGCGAGAGAGGCCATGACAAACAGAGAGCTTGCAAACTCATTGTTTGGTTTGAGGCCAAATATGACATGGGATGAGGTTGTCCAAAAGTACATTGATAAAGGATATGTCGGGGATGAACTTTATCAGGAAATCATAAAAGCGGCTTTAAGGAGTAATCCGAGTGTTAATCAATATTTAGACGTTTTTCCGAAGTGAGGAGGACTAAATCATGGATATGAGAGTGGCAATAAGCAAAAATGAAAATGATTCTGTTGAATTATATTTTGTGGGAATTGAGCATTGGGATGATTTCGACTTAATTCTTGGCCTGCTGCAGCAGGAAAATAATTGCACAATACTAAGCAATCAGGAAATTATTTATATGCGAAAAGCAGAACTGGAGCTAAACAAAGTAACCTTCGAGCTTAGGCATGATGATATGCTCGGCAATTTTCTATACACTAAGGACAATAGACACATTCCACTACTGGAACAACTTGCAAATCAAGTAATCGAGAGCGTTAAGCAGAAGTTACGTGCAAAAGGAATTACGGTATAAATCGTCTATGGCATGATGAAGAACAAGACAGCGTACGTCGCGCCGTCAATGAGCGAACACTGATTTTTTGAGAATCGAATAACGGGCCCCGCGATAACTGCAAGCGCAGGACTTCTCACTTGAGGGCGCGGGGGACGTTGGGGAAATAACAACTGAGGTCAAGTACAAGCCCTCTTCTGGAGTAATCTTCAAAGCTAACCCTGATAAAACGACTACCATTTTAGGCAGCTTTGATAAGGACATGAAAAATATCGCAAACGAAATAGGTAACGTGAAATCCACTGATTTTGGGGCGAAACAAGGCGGATTTAATGTCCTGAACGTTCCCGATGACACGTACAAAAATGCTGACCAGTTTTAGGATGAAGTCAACTTAAAATGGTTGGATAAAGCAATTACCAGAGGCGATGATTTTATTCTGGCAACGAAATCGACAAACGACGTGCTCTGGAAAATTGATCCTGTATCAAGAACTAAAACCTTAACCGGGTTTGGACGAGAATATCAACACATGCTTGACAGCGGATATGTATATGATTCGCTATCAAACATGATGGTAAAAAAGTGAGGAATAGTAATGCAAGACTATGAAATGATCGTACGAGAAAGCTATTCACCAATAATAAATCAATATAAGTTTCAATTTAAGAAATTGGATGGAGATGAATTTTTTCTTATCTATTGCAGTTCCCCTTCTTCGAGAAAAGAGTCCGCCGAAAAAGTGGCTAACGGTCTTATTCAGGCTACTCTGGTGGAACAAAAACGGCTAAATGAAACTGGAAGTTACAAAAGTAGTGATAACTGATACATGGATATAGGGGTCGCTCATGACGCCTATACCGTCCTGATATCGGCAGGAGATCTCGCAGCCGCCTACGGACTGGAAGCTTTTTCGGGGACGATCACAAAAGCCGACACGCCGACAGACGCACGCTCCTGGTTTCGGGATAACGTATTGACACGCATGGAAGAACGCCTGTCTCTGTCGGAACAGTCTGCCGGGCAAC
>JAAYYM010000380.1 GCA_012515365.1 Clostridia bacterium | reverse complement strand
CTTTCTCATCATGATCAATGTCATACGATAGCACATCCTGAACACACCAGTCCCAGCTGCTTTGAAATAATACCTTCCCATTCTGGTCAGACAAATGAAGTTCTCGGTTTTTAAGCAAGACACTCCCCTCAAAATAAGGAAACTCCTTTTGTACCCAGTTAAGATTTCCAGGCAGAAAGGCTCCTTTCCACCAAAATAAGAAGAGAGCAGCGATCACTATCATCGCTGCCATCATTCCCATTACTATCACTTTTTTGCTTTTCTTATCTCGGATCTGTTTCATACTAGTATTCCCTCTGAATCCTGTAACTTTGTGTCCATTCAGGCTGTTTAATGCTCTCATCCGGCTCATATTCTAAATTGTCATTTACTTCAATACCAAGTTTTCTTCTCCACTCTGAATCCGTCATACGTTCACCCATCGGCTGTATGAACTGATAATAGCTATAAACACCGCCCTCAGCTATTCTCAGCTTTCCATCAACCGGTACCACCACATAAATAGATGCCACTCCACCGATTGCCTGCTCCAGGACACTTCCGCTTGGGTCTGTCGCCACATCGACTACCAGGGCAGCCGGAAATTCTCCTTCTGCTCTAAAATCGTCACCTTCTTCTTCCTTTTTTTCCTTTATGGCTTCTGCCCAGAAATGTTCTATATTACCGCCATAGGAGCGGATCAGCTCATAATCATCCTCTGTGATTGTATCTCCCGTCAGCTCTTTAATAGAAATGTCTCTTAATCTGATCGAAAGATCACTAAGACGTTTCAGATTCTCACGGTCATTGTCATTTAGTACACCAAATTCATCAAGCCCTTCAGAGGTACTCTTGGTCAGATTGCTGAGTTTATGATATACCTGTACTTCCGGCTCCACATAGCCTCTGTCATCACACGGCTCGTCACCACCGCCCATCTCAGCCATGAATTGTTTCGAATACAGGATCGTATCATGCTTTAGTTCCGTAAAGCTAGATAAAAATGTTTCCAGATCTTTTTTGTTCCACTCTTCACTTTGCATAAAGGACGGGTATCCCTTTCCTTTTTCATCCAAAAGCGGTCTTAATGTATCCAGCCACTTTCCATACAAGCTGGCATTCCATAATAAATCTGACGCTTCTGAGATCTTTGTTCTGGCCAGCATCATATTTTTTTCATAGTTTTTATATTCAAAATTTCCCTGATCCTTTAGAATAGCAAGAGCTGTTTCTGAGCCCAAAGCTGCCGGCACATCAAGCGAATCCGGTAGTAATCTCATTTCTCCAGACGGTTTTTCTTTTACCTTGCTGTAACACAGCTGCGTAAAAATAGCTGCATCAACAGAAAAACGTTGACCCATAAAGCGATAACCCTTTGCCAGTCCAGTTTTGTCTGTCTCCCCTCCATCATCTTCAAATGCAACTGAATTAATGACAGGCGGATCTAATTGTGCTGTTAATGCATGATATATTTGAAACGCATTTTGATCACCAATCAAATCTTCTGTCTGGACATCTGCCCCATAAGCCTGCTCGACCAAAGGCATGTATTCATAAAATCCTGAATCATCACTTGCTCCTGCAAAAAATGATGTGATTGAATAGATCTTTTCCCAGTTAGTAAATGCATCATCCCTTAATGCGATTGTCATAAGCAACGCTGAGCGATCTAAGATTTCTTTATTTTGAAAGAAATTACGTCGTCCATACCACATCATGGTTTTAAAATACTTTTCAAGTGCCTCATCTCCATCATAATAACCTCTTGGTTTATACTGTGTATAATCCTCATCTTCACCATTTAACGGTGAACGGGAAATGTCGGAAGCCTCTGATACCAATTGTAATTCTTCTTCTACAATATCCTTTACATAATCCGGAATGGTCGTTTCATGACCTGCCAGTGAGTTTGCTACCGTAAAGAAAGCAACATTGATTTTTGCAGACTCTTCCCATTCAGACCCCTTTAATATCTCATACTGCTGCACGGATGCTTCCTGCATAGCCAGACTCAGCTTAGAAAGTGTATCGATCAGATAGTCACGCTCTGTATGTCTTAGAAGCATTGCAAAATACAGATGATACGTGTGCATGATAGAATCTACCGTGACAAAATTAGGCATTTGCAAATAACGGTTTTCTTCATACATATCGTGAAATTCATTACGATTTGTATTAATGACAACAAATTGATTGTCCACAAGCTTCTGTTTTGATTGATCATCTAGGTAATAGCGATCCAAATTTTCAATATTCGACAAATCCGCATTTACCGTATAATCTTCGACAGAAGGTGTGAATGCTGGAAGTGCCTCCTGTTTATCTGCTTGAATCAGGAATTTGCGATTTCCCATCTTTACAGGGAATATTTGATTTTCATTTTCAGCATTCGTTTCTTTCTCAAGTATAATACTTTTTTCTTTTACTGCACATGCAGTCAGTGCTACCGATGAAATAAACACTGTACTTAGACAGATCCATGTAATAATCAGTTTTCTGGTTCTTTTCATATGATCCTCCTTATACGCTATAATAATTGTTTCACCTGCTCCTCATCAAATACAACTTCATTTACATGATCGACTTCGATCTGATAAAGTGCATTTGCTGCAATATGTTCTGCTGCCTGCTCCAAATCACGTATTCCTGTCGTTTCCTGATACTTTCCAATGATTGCATCCAGTGCATGAGCGGTCACCATACACTCCCTTTGATCCAGACCCATACGTTTTAATACCTTAGGCAATACATATTCTGAAAAAATAATCTTCTTCTCCTGTGGAGTATAGTCCGGAATGTCAATTACTGCAAATCTCGACATTAATGGGGCGCTGATCTTGCTTTTATCATTGGCAGTGGCAATCGGGTACACCCCAACTGTCGGTACCATACATTCAATATAATTATCTGTAAATCCGAGATTATCTAACAAGGTGAGCAGTACATCCGCAGGATTTCCGTTTCCCTTCCCTGCACAAGCTTTATCCAGCTCATTGATAATGAATACAAGATTGGATTCACCTGCCATTGCAAAGGCTTCCATAATGATACCCGGTTTTGCATTCGCATAGATACGAGAGCTTCCTGTCAGCTGTTCCGGATCATTGATCGAGCTCATATCAAGCGTTGTCCATGTAAACTTTAAAATACGTGCTACTGCATAGGCAATCTGTGACTTTCCTGTTCCGGCAGGCCCTGCTAACAGGATTCCATACGCAGGAAGTGTATGTGTCCGGTTGATCTGTATGACTGTTTCGATAATACGTTGCTTTACACGTTCCATTCCATAAAGCTCTTCATCTAAAATTCTTCTTGCTTCCTTTGGATCAATCGCTTCAAAATAGTCGTTTTTCCATTGTATGTTCATCATGATAGAAAGTGCACGCTGCGCATGTCGCCTTTCCTCAGGTGTTACCTCATTAGAGCGGGCAACCGCAAGATTTCTTCTTGCCCATAATCGGATATTATCCGGTAGTGTTCTTCCGGCACAAGTCATAAAATCTGTAATACTTTGCAGACTTGTCAACTTCATTTCATCTCCGACTTCCTCCTGATCCTCATCCTCTACTTCTTCATGAGGTGCATCACTTGCCAACAGACGGTCAATCATAAACTGTAAGAAACCATCCTCCGCTGACAACTTTGTTCCACCGCCAAATGCGATTTCCCTGATCTTATAAACAGCATAACCGCCTTCTTGGTTTTCTCCTGATAAACGCACATTAATCCGATGCTCACCAAGCCATCGGATCAAATTAACAAATCTGGCGTCAACCTTTAAAATGCTCGCACTCTGTGTGCCGTCATCTTCATTAAACTCAAAATCAGTCTTCTTGCTCTGATTAGAAAACATCCCACAAGAGTGATGCTTCCACGCTCTTAATCGATTGTCAAGCACCAGTATTGGTTTACTTTTTGATGCAGTTTTCTCATTTGACTGAAATACGGTATAGGTACATTGGGACGCGTTGATCGGATCTTTCGCCCCACTAAAATCAAATACTGGCATAAGCTGTTCTCCTTACTCTTTTACATTAAGAGTTCTTCTTTAAATGATTAATTTCCATGACATGCTTTACCCTGGCTACCAGGACTTCCTTAACAAGCGGCTTTGTAATATAGTCATAAGCACCTTCATTAAATGCATTTACCTGATCTTTTACACTGTCATTCGCTGTGATCATAATCTTTGGAATGACCGCAAGATCTTTATTTCGCTGGCAGTATCTCAAAAACTGCATTCCACTCATACCCGGTAATATATTATCAATAAGCATCAGATTGACCTGATCCATATGCTTACTCAGATACGCCATTGCTTCTTCTACATTTTCACACTCATGTATATGATAAAGATCCTTAAAATTCCACTGCAAAATAGCACGGTCAAATTCATTATCATCAATGATCAGAATGGACATCCGTTTGTCATCTATCTCTTCAAGCTCTGCACGTTTAGCGGCTTCTTCATCCTGTGCATTGCGTGTATTCACATAATTCTCTACATACTCCTTTTCAGGTATCGGTCTAGAGTAGTAATAGCCCTGGATACAGTCACAGCCGATCCCCTCAAGGAAATCACGCTGCATTTTAGTTTCCACACCCTCGACCACAACCTTCATGCCAAGCCATTTTGCCATTTTAATAACACTAGTTAGGATAATTTCTCCTTTTTCAACTTCTCCATCAATCGGCAAAAATTTCATATCTATCTTAAGTACATCGACTTGAATCCGCTTAAGTGTGTTAAGTGAAGAATATCCGCTTCCAAAGTCATCCATCAGGATTGTGAAACCTGCAGCATGCAGTGCTTCTATCGTCCCCTCCATTAATTTCGGATTCGTCATATAGGCACTTTCTGTAATCTCAAGCTGAAGCAGAGATGGCGGAATATCATATTTTTTAACCAAACCAGTCATTTGCTCGACCAGCTTAGGATTATATAAACTAATACGTGAAATGTTAACGGATACAGGATATGGGTTTTTATCTGCATCTCGCCATTCCTTTAAAAGTCTGCATACCTCTTCCCAAACATAATAATCAAGCTTTGCAATAAAGCCATTTTTCTCAAATACCGGTATAAATTCACCTGGCGACACCATGCCCTTTTGAGGATGCATCCAGCGGACAAGTGCTTCTGATCCACAGGCACATTCCGTAGAGACTGTCACTTTAGGCTGAAAATAAACGACAAACTGTCTTGTATCAAGTGCGTTCTGCATCTCACTTGTAATTGTGATCTCTGATGCCAGCTTCTTGCCTGTTGTTTCATCATAAAAACTATAATATACCTCGAATTGATTCTTGCATGCCTGTGCAGCTACAGATGTTCTTAGGAAATAATCATCGATACTGATCGTGCGGTCATCGATCACACATATTCCAGCTGAAATTTCAAGTGGATAATCAACTCTGTATGCGGCAATCTGTGACTGAATCGTTAAGACCTTCTCAATAATTTCATTCTGATTCCCCTGATATGCAATACATGCACAAAAAACATCCGCATTGATTCGCCCGCAGACACACTGTTCAAACTGTGCTTCCATTTGCTGCAGACATCCAGCCAGATGTTTTAATAAAGAATCTCCTTCTTTTTCTCCGTATGATGTATTATAAAGTGCAAAATGATTGATATCTATGCGCATGAAAACAAATTGATCCTGTGTATATGTATCAAGCATATTACGTGTTACCAAAAACATTTTTCGACGGTTATAAAATCCGGTCAGTTCGTCTCGTTCTGATAAATACTGAATGCGTTCAAAAGATGTCATTTTACTACGTGCAATAGCACTTCTGAGTCTGGACGCAAGAATTTTGGCATTGTATGGTTTCGAAACAAAATCCCAGGCACCTTCATCCAGCGCTTTCTCCTCAGTTTCAAAATCAGTAACACCTGTTGTTACGATAACAGGAAGGTCCTCCATACGGTTTTCTCTGATTTTTGCCAGTACCGCAAATCCATCAACTTCTGGCATAATGATATCTAACAGGACTGCATTGATCACATTTCTTTTTTGTGAAATAAGGCGCCACGCTTCTTCTCCATTTTTTGCCTCTATGACATTATAATTATCTTCTAGAAGCTTTCTTAATATTCGCCTGTTTATCTGTTCATCATCTACTACCAGTACTGTTTGATCACACCCCATACTCATACACCTTCCGTTTCTTATCTTCCGCATTAAATATATCATTATTGTCAGTTAGGTTAATATAATTATACCCTAAATTCTGACTATATTCAATATCGATTGTCGCATATTCCCATATGTTTAAATCATCTTTAATAATCTTCCAATCAAATACAGAATCAGCAGATGGGCTGGATAGAAACAATAAAACACATACTTGAGCCTAAGACCTCTTAAGCCATTATAGTATTGAATTGGCAGCAAAATCGCGAGTGATGAAATTTCATTAGAATGCATGAGTGTCAAAATGGTGCAGCCAGCTGCAGCCTCAGTCATTTTTGTATATCTGAGCAGATACATTACTGTGATCGTCACTACACCGATACAGCTATAATCTGTCTTCAATAGATCAGCCGCTAAAGCAAATATCAGCATGCAGCTCAAAATCAGTGAATT
>JAAYYM010000379.1 GCA_012515365.1 Clostridia bacterium | reverse complement strand
GCAATACAGATGGTATATGTTTTGAAGGGAATTCCCGTGTTTCCATGGATCTCTATTTCGTTGATTCTTACGACGGGGTTTATGAAACGGGCATCGATACAATATGATGCGTTGGAAATTTATCTGGATGATTATGAGGAATTTTTAAGTGCTACAAAGTCTGAGCCGGTCTGCATCTGTAATGATGAAGGTATCATAGTGTTTATCAATAAATGTGCAGAAATAGAAACCATTGAAGAAAAAGAATCTGTTATTGGAAAAAAACTTACTGATCTTTTTTTAATCAATCCGGCGGATAAAGAGGATATTTTAAGACCACATAAAGGTGCACTAGTCATCACAGCAATCTATGTAGGGACAGGTAATTCTTGTAATTTGACGATACAGAATGTGTATGATCAATATGGAGATATCTTTTCATGTGTGGTAACGGTATATAAAATCAAACAAAATCAGTATTTGGATCATACACAAAACAATCTGGTTCAGATCAGTGAAAGAAAAGCGGATGAGGTTACCCTTGGTGAACGCGAGGAGGTTTCGATCACAAAGGAAGCGGAAGTCCTTTTGGTAGACCACAGACCGATTTATCTAAGTAATCTCGAGCGGATGATGAAACCATACCGGATGCATATTACAAAAGCTTATTCCGGAGCAGAAGCAATTGAGATCATTCAGGAAAAACATTTTGATATCATTTTTATTGAACATCAGATGCCGGAAATGAGTGGGATCACTTTGACCAAAAGGATCAGGGAGCTAGATGGCATTTATTATGTGCGTGTTCCGATTGTATTTTGTACAGATAAGAAGATCGAAGAGTGCCTGAGTGAATTTCTGAAAGTCAGATTCAATGATTATCTTCAAAGACCAATTCTTGAAAATCAGCTCTCAGATATTTTGACCCGCTGGCTGTGGTGTAGAAAATCAAATGAAAACAATGAGCTGGAGTCTGAGCAGGAGTCCGAAAGACAAACGGATCAGAATGACACAATCGAACATGGCATGAAAATAGGAATCGATGAAATCGATGATTATGCAGTATCTAAATACGTAGGAAGTAATGAAGAAATATATTCAAAATTACTTGAAGTATATGAAAGTGATATGCGGGATCTTTTGTCAGAGCTGAATAAAAATTACAGTAGTCAGGATTTTGTTTTAGTGAGAAGTAAGCTACAGTCAATTATCAAAGCTTCAGAAAAAATTGGAGCATTTTCATTTTCACAGAATGCAATAGAGCTATATCAGCTTTCTGACTCAGATGAGCTAGAGAAAATCGATGTGGAATTCAAGAGATTTACTGAACGCATGAGGCGTATGCTAGATAAGATTAACGTATATCTGAATGAGTCGTAGGGAGGAGTGAATACATGGATAACAATCAAAAAGAAATATTGGCAAAAGTAGGAGTAAAGTGGGAAGAAGAGCTTCGAAGATTTTGTGAGAATGAAGAATTATACGTAAGTTTTTTATTAAAGTTTGAACAGGATCCATACTATCAAATTTTGAAGGATGCATTGAACAAGGATCAGTTTTTAGAAGCCTTTGAAGCAGGACATACACTAAAGGGTGTGGCAGGAAATCTGGGACTGGGCGATTTATATCGTGAATCAGGTATTATTGTTGAAAAACTAAGACCAATTAATAAAATTACCGGGACTGAAACAATGGACGAGTTGGGAGAAGATATCATCAGTCAGTTTAAGGATTGCAAAAATGATATGATAAAGCTAGAAGAAGTTTATACAAGAACCATTGAGGCCATAAAGAAAATCCAATAGTCTCTGATATACGAATAAAAACAGATCAAACAGTGGAAACAATGTTTGATCTGTTTTTTTATCCATAACAAGGACTTATTTTAAATTTTTATGTGCAGTGGAAAGCATTAATTTGATTCGATTGAGCTGATTTACTTCACTTGCCCCTGGATCATAGTCAATTGCAACCACATTTGACATTGGATAAAGATGTCTTAATTCCTTGATGACTCCTTTTCCAACTACATGGTTGGGCAGACATGCAAATGGCTGGGTACATACGATATTATTGACTCCTGAGTGAATCAGTTCCATCATTTCACCTGTTAAGAACCATCCTTCACCTGTCTGGTTACCGATTGATACAATTTTCTTTGCATAATCTGCGACCTGATAGATGGAAGTAGGCGGTTCAAAATGTACACTTTTTTTAAGGGCCCTTGTTGCAGGTGAACGAAACAGATCAAGAGCTTTGATGAACAGTCTTGAATTTCGAGCAGCTTTTTTACTGGTGCCTAAAAATTCTGCCTTATATAGCTGGTTGTAGAAGCAATACTGCAGGAAATCCAAAAGATCAGGAACAACTGCCTCAGCCCCTTCTTTTTCAAGTAGATTAACCAGATCATTATTGGCTGTGGGTGAAAACTTAACTAGAATTTCTCCAACGATTCCAACACGGGGTTTCTTAATGTCAAGGATTGGAAGTTTATCAAATTCTGCCACAATCTTTTTACACAGACGACTATATTCGATGAGGCTAAAATGTTCGTTTTGAACAAATTCGCAACATTCTTGTTCCAATTTTTTATGAAGTTCATCGGCGGAACCTTTTACTGCTTCATAAGGTCTCATACGATAGAGACATCTCATAAAGATATCACCAAATACAGCCGCACAGAGTGTACGCATCAGCAGCATAGGTGCAAGTTTAAAGCCTGGATTACTTTCCAATCCAATGAAATTCAAGGAGATGACAGGAATATGTGAATAACCGGCTTTTTCAAGAGCACGTCTGATAAATGCAATATAGTTGGTAGCACGGCATCCACCACCGGTCTGCGACATAACGACTGCAAGTTTATCAGTATCATATTGTCCGGAAAGAATAGCCTCCATGATCTGTCCGACTACGAGTAAGGATGGATAGCATGCATCATTATTGACATATTTCAGCCCGACATTAACCGCATCACGGGTCGTATTCTGTAAAACAACAATCTGATAACCGGCCTTTTGGAATGCAGGCTGGATGATATTGAAGTGAATAGGTGACATTTGCGGGCAAAGTATGGTGTAATCTTTTCTCATTTCTTCTGTAAACAATACTCTGTGGTAGGCAGAGGATACAATTTTTCGCTCCGTTTTTTTTGTTTCACGCACACGCAATGCAGACAGTAGTGAACGAATACGGATACGTGCGGCACCTAAATTATTTACTTCGTCAATCTTAAGACAAGTATAGATTTTTCCTGAGTTAGTAAGTATATCCGCTACCTGATCGGTTGTTACAGCATCCAGACCACATCCAAATGAATTAAGCTGGATCAGATCAAGACAATCAGTAGTTTTAACAAAATTTGCAGCAGCATAAAGTCTGGAATGATACATCCACTGGTCAGAAACAATCAAAGGTCGTTCCGGTTTACTTAGGTGGGAGACAGCGTCCTCAGTCAGTACAGCAATGTCATAAGAATTGATCAGTTCAGGAATTCCATGATGGATTTCAGGATCAATGTGGTAAGGACGTCCGGCAAGAACGATTCCTCGTTTCCCGGTTTCTTCTAAGTATTTGAGTACCTCTTCCCCTTTTTTCTGGATATCTTTATGTGCACACGCCATCTCTTCCCAGCCGGCATTAACAGCAGCAAAAATCTCGCTTGGAGCAATATCCGGAAATGCTTCGATCAGGCGGTCAGTGATCACTTGCGGATCTCTAAAAGACATAAATGGATTCACAAATTTAACTTCACTATTATGGATTTCATCAACGTTATTTTTAATGTTTTCAGGATAAGAAGTAACAATCGGACAATTATAATGATTATTAGCTTCAGGTGATTCGTTTCGTTCATAAAACAGTGACGGATAGAAGATAAAAGGCACCTCTTGTTTGATCAGCCACATAATATGTCCATGAACAAGCTTAGCAGGATAGCATTCGGATTCACTTGGAATGGATTCGATACCAAGCTCATAAATCTTATGTGTAGAGCAAGGTGACAGTACAACCTGATATTTTAGCTTTGTGAAAAATGTAAACCAGAATGGATAATTTTCATACATATTCAGTACACGTGGGATGCCGACTTTTCCACGTGTGGCAAGATCAGCTGAGAGTGGTTCATAAGAAAAGATACGCTCAGCCTTATATTCAAATAAATTAGGTACATGATTTGCATTTTTAGTCTGACCTAGTCCACGTTCACAGCGGTTACCTGAAATGTATTGTCTGCCACCGGTAAATTTATTGATCGTCAGACGACAGTTATTGGTGCAGCCTTTACACTTGGCCATAGATGTTGTGAATTCAAGTGAATTGATCTTATCAATGGTAAGCATTGTAGAGATGACACCAGCTTCATGACGCTCTCTGGCGATCAGAGCAGCACCAAATGCGCCCATGATTCCTGCGATATCAGGACGGATGGCCTGACACCCTGCAATTTTTTCAAAGCTTCTAAGGACAGCATCGTTGTAAAATGTTCCACCCTGAACTACAATCTTTGAACCCAGCTCAGAGGCATCAGATACTTTAATGACTTTAAATAATGCATTTTTGATAACAGAATAGGCAAGACCGGCTGAGATATCATCGACACCGGCACCTTCCTTTTGTGCCTGTTTTACTTTTGAATTCATAAAGACCGTACATCTTGTTCCAAGATCAATCGGGTGCTTTGCAAACAGTGCAGCTTTGGAGAAATCCTGAACACTGTAGTTTAAAGATTTTGCAAAGGTTTCAATAAAGGATCCACATCCGGAGGAGCATGCTTCATTAAGCTGTACACTGTCGACAGTCTGATTTTTGATTTTGATACATTTCATATCCTGACCGCCGATGTCTAGAATGCAGTCTACCTGAGGCTCGAAGAAAGCAGCAGCATAGTAATG
>JAAYYM010000378.1 GCA_012515365.1 Clostridia bacterium | reverse complement strand
ATTCCGAGGATTGAAATATATATCCCGACTGTACAGGCCATACCATATAATCCGGTCAATCCCCCAACAATAAATCCTGCCGGAATACTTGCAATCTTTAGATATTTAGAAATTGAGCTCTTTTTCGACTGAGGAATTGAGAAGAGCGCTTTTGGATTTTTAATAATACCATCCCTTATCTGAAAAATCCCGGCAATTATTGCGATGATAGCTGCAATGATCAGAAAGATTTGTGCAACTCCTGGAAGCTGGATGACTGAAAAAATCGCAAATCCGGACAAAACTCTGACTAGGAAAAATGCAATAATATATGCAGATCCGACTAATAATATCGTTTTTCTGGAATCAACAGCCATAAGTGAGACCAGTAACAAAGCAAGAACCAACAGTCCGCATGGATTAAATCCCTCCCCAAGAGCAGCCAGAAGAAGTATCACAGGATTAACCATGACGGGATCTTCAAGTGAGGTAATATTCGATATGTTATTAGTCGTATCACTGACATGAAATTTCTCAACCGTCTGATTAAAATCAGAAAATATCCTATCCTCTCCGATAAGTACTTCATTTCCAATGAAAACAACTGGAACAAACAATTTCTCATTCGGATGTATTTTTCTAAATGTTTCAAACAAGAGAATGTCATCCTGGTTGTCACCGATATTATGGTATTGAAGAAGAATTTCTGGGTGTTTTGATTCATACTCTTCAATAAAAGGCATTACTTTATGGCAGGAACTACACAGAGGACTATAAAAAAAATGAACTGCTGCCGGATTTGGCGTACTTACCGATGGGTTCATTGATTCTGCCATACATACTCCTTGAAAGAGAAGAATGAAAATGCAGATAACTATTCCCATCGAGTAAATTTTGGAGGAAACTATTTTTTTTCTAACGTCATCATTGTACCGTTCTTCAATCTATTGACATCATGTTTTTGGTTGATCATCATAAATTAGGTCTGGTAGGCATAATTTCATTGTCATCAACTGTTTATGCAGATATATGATCAATCCTATGCAAGAAATGGACAGTGGGATGTGGATTAAAAAAAGCGGATCTCATTTTTCATTTCATTATTATGAACTAAAGCTCAAAAGGCTTCACAGATAATAAATGGATTAGTACCTGGGATTGATAAAGATATTTTACACCATTCATTCATAAATTTTTTATTATTACACAAATGAGTAAAATTAAATAAAAAATTTTGAAAAGATCATTTCTAATCACTGATTTATTGAGGAAAGTTGTATGTCTTTCCAACTCTCATCTTTCATGGGATTTATTCAATCAGATCATCAATGGAGGAATTATACGGGTGTCAGAAGAAAACCTGAAGGCAGTTTGTATATATGCACGTAATCAGAAGGGAGTTTTGAAAGATATTTCTGGAACTTTTGCAGACCATAATGCGAATATTGTTATGATCCATCTTGAGAGCATACAGGGAAGGGCTGAGGATGTTTTTGATGAGCTCTATGTCGAGTATGAGGGAGATGTCGATCAAAATCAACTCATGAGTGCACTTCACGAATTATCCGGAGTGAAAGAAGTAATACAGCATATTTCTTTTGGTGATATATATGGGAAGCGGGTTATCATTATTGGTGGCGGAGCCCAGGTAGCCCAGGTTGCCATGGGTGCTGTTAATGAAGCTGACAGGCATAATATTCGTGGAGAACGCATATCTGTTGATACAATTCCATTAGTTGGAGAAAAAACGCTCTCACAAGCAATAGATGCCGTGACACGGCTGCCCAGAGTTGAGATCCTGGTTCTTGCCGGATCAATTATGGGTGGATCAGTGTCAGACGCGGTTGAGCGTGTAAAGGTATCTGGTATACCCGTCATTGCGCTCAACATGGCAGGAAGTGTTGTAAAGCATGCAGATCTTGTAGTAACAGATCCAATTCAGGCAGGAGTATTTGCAGTTATGCATGTATCTACTATAGCAGTGTTTGATGTATATCGAGTACGGGGGAGAAAATTCTGAAGATTGATATTGACCGGGCCTTACAAGTTCTGATGCATGACGGACTCATAGTCTATCCTACAGATACATTGTATGGACTTGGAGCTGATGCTCTCTCTGATGAAGCAATAATAAAAATTTTTGAAGCGAAGGGGAGGGAATATCACAAACCGATTTCCATAGCCGTATCAGATTCTGACATGATTGGAGCTGTGGCCGGTGTTGATGAGATCGCACAAGCATTTATAGATGAGTTTCTCCCAGGTCCTGTCACTATCATTCTTCCGGCAAGAAATATCATATCTCCTCGTTTGACTGCAGGAACAAAGAAGATAGGGATTCGGTATCCAAATCATGAGGTTGCCCTTGAGATCATATCCTGTTTTGATAGTCCGATAACGGCTACAAGTGCAAATCTTTCAGGCGGTCCTGATCCGGTTTGTTTGGAACTTTGTAATGTACCATATGATTGTGCGGTAAATGTAGGAGCTCTTCCTGGAATTCCTTCAACCGTTGTCGATCTTGTTGAAATGGAGATAGTTCGTGCCGGCGCAGAAATTGAGTCTGTTGCCGCATTTTTATCTAAGTGGTCATAATGAAGCCGGTGCGACTTCGTGATTTTATAAAAGATAAAAACGGCTGGTATTATGCTGTTGCTGCCTATGATAATACCTCCAGAATCGGT
>JAAYYM010000050.1 GCA_012515365.1 Clostridia bacterium | reverse complement strand
ATGTTTTAATTTTTTCAAAGACTCAATTTGGCCATGAATTTGTGCCATAAGTATGGAAGAGATTTATTAATGGTTAAGAAATATTGACTGATGTAAGTCAGCTTGGGATATCAAAGGTGCGATTCATTCTCACCCTTGTTTCTAACGTCTCCGCACTCAAGACGTTTCTTAGCCTTAGATAGCTCCTATCTTAGGCTAAGGAATGTGATTTGGCTTCAACTTCTAAGAAGGCACTACCTTAAGCAGCCAAAGCGAACTTGAGTGCATTGTTATGTGATGTTGTACGGGAAGTGCCGATAGCTAGAAGATTAGACTAATTTTCTACGTCTTCTTTTTAAAATGCATAAATGACAGAACACCAATTGGAATAAAATAAATACACCAAAATTCCAATACTGCAACTCCAATCCAGTCTGCTCCTTGCATATTGGGGCTGAACAAACCAAGCATAGGCATAATAAAGCAACTCACAAAGAAAATGCCATGGATGATTAAAAGCCATTTTAGGAATTTATCAGTTTTTGACTTTACGTCGACGGTTAGTCCCACAAAAAAAGTCGCAAGAGCCATAATCCCATATCCAAGTAAATCGTAACTAAAGAATAATCCAAATTTTGAATAATCAATTATTTGAGTTGCCTGTTCATTCAATCCATCGAGGGCGACTGCCGTAACTTGTGCATAGTAAACTGCTAAAATAAAAACCGCATATATAGCGGAGAATACAATGGCAATATATCCTGCTACTTTCTTATCCATGCTACTGTAATGACAAAATGTAGACATCATAGGAACAAAACTAAAAGCAATAAAGATACACACCAGATAACTTCCGTAATTTGATCCAACAATCATACACAATGCAAAAGCAACAACAGCAATCACATTTATAATTGAACTATACATACCTATTTTTCTGTTCATATTACATTCTCCTCCGATTTGTAATTAAATACTAGTGTGCAATGTCACATAACGTCCGGCTGTATGCGGTCGGCCGGGGCATTTCTGCCCGTTATGAAATTTTCAGGCCAAACAGGGTTTGCGGGCGAGAACGAAACCCGCTATATGATATGGAGCCCCGGCTGCCGTATACAGCTTTGTTGCCACCAGTATTTTATTGTCAGGAGCCAATTTTTCCATATCTATCAAATTTACTAAAGAGAAGAAGATACTTTGTTTCTCCCTTAGTAATCGGAAAATATAATTTGTAATTATTCTGCTCGGACCAAAAAAAGTAATCTGATTCCCCATTCTCAAAGACTTCCTTAAGATATTCACAATCATTCTTGTCACATGAGTAGAATGAAAAATTAAAAAGGTCTTTTTTCAAATCTGACTTTTCCATGTATGGAGTAATCTTTAAATAAGTCAATTGCTCTTTATAGAAATCACTTGTAATCAAAATAATGCTTGGAAATTCTTTTTTCTGCTCACCAAGAAATTTCAAAATATCTGGAATCTCTCCAATGAGTGCAGTGTCAGTGAGAGCGACAGAAATATCCATAATTGATTTATCGTATCGACTTAAAGTCTCTTCGCACTCCGCAATTAGCTTATTCTTCTCATTCTTACGAGTCAAAAAATCCCCAAGGAATAGAAATCCACCAATAACTATCAATGTCAGAACCACAGAATATAGAAAGCTTTTGTTAAATGTGCTTTTGTCGGTTAGTCCATTTCTAATTTCATTGACTTTACTGTCAGCGATAATACCAATATTTAAGCTGATATTGAGAAAAGCTCCGCAAATCACAATCACCATTGAGGCACCAAACAGTATCCAAATAAAATCAGATGTCCTGTTCGCAAACACCTTTAAATCAAATGTGTTGGAAATTAAGAATCCGAAAAAGAAAAGAGCGATAATCGTCATAGTGACAACAATTACCCAAATGGAGATATTGGCAAGTCTTGTTTTTGTTTGCAATTTCATATAGATATCAATTAAGGGATGGGACTTCGTAATATTGGTGGTAACGTTTGGCAATAAGAAACGTAGGGCATTACGAAGCTCCTACCTGTCAAGTTACCAAGCCGTTTGATAAATGTTTTGTCGTTCAATTTTAGCACTTTCTGCCCT
>JAAYYM010000377.1 GCA_012515365.1 Clostridia bacterium | reverse complement strand
GTACGTACAAACCCTTCACAGCTCAACAGGCACTGTCTCTTAGCCCAATCCCTGCATCATCGCAATCACTACCGGTCCTGCCAGCAATGAGTAGGACTCTTGCCCTACATCGATAGTATCTGTAGGATGAATAGTGTTGTCAATCTAATTTGACTTCTTGGGCTATTTATAGAATATACATGTCATAATTTACTACCTTTGGAATAACAATCAGTTTGATACCAATCAAATTTCCGATTTTCCCCGAAATACTGATGTCCATACCTATGACTACCCTTAATACAAACATATGGCTATCGGTATATAAATTCAAAGATAATATTATCAATAAATCCGTACATGCTCTATAATACACAATAGTTCTACTTCATTATGCGGCTTGCAAACTCTGATTTAGAGGTCGATGTATGATTGATAAAGGAACGTTTTCCGATAACTACCCTAATGATGAAATTGAACTTTGGCAAAAAAATCAGAAGCTTGTTGATGCATTAAAACAATCGCTCATTTCACTGGCATCGACAGAGTTCGAAAAAGAGTTTGCTCAAGTGATAAATGCTGATGGATTCTATCCTTATTACACACATCAGAGAGTTAAAATACTTTTTATTGCAAAAGAATCTTTGGGCTTGTATGGTAAGGATTACATTGAAGCGCTGTTCCAAGGCATACTATCAAATGATCCAAGAGGAAATCGCAGCTGGAATGAGGATAATCCTGATAAGCCTCCCTACACTAAGGTTTTCACCAATAACAGTGATCCCTTCCATTCAAAAATGCTTTATCTAGCTTACGGCTTGAATAATGATTTTTGTCCGTACGAGGATATGCCCTGGGCTTCAGATATAGGACAGCAACTGTTCGGTAAAAAAGAAGGAGTAGTCTGGGATCATACAGAACCGGGCATTAGTTATGCCTTTATGAATTTTTCAAAATTTGACAATCCATCAGAAACCTCCTATGTTGCTGACGCAACTCGAATACAGACATACTCTCAAATGGTTAAGAGAAGCGAGATAAATTGGTTTGCAAAACAAATCTCATTACTCAATCCAGATCTCATAATTGAAATGAATATCGGCCGTGAGAATGCTGATAGCTTGGGGACGGCTCCTATAGAATGGATCGAAAAAGAGAATGAAAATCTCTGGGTTGGCTATCTTCCTATTGAGGAACAAAAGTATCTGATTCTTGAAACTTGGCATTTCTCAAGACCGGGGAAAAGTTTCAATAAACATTTCTATCCTGGCATTGTTGATGCTTGGAAAAGATACGGAATACAGAAGTCACACTGAAATAATCGCTCTGCATGAGAATAAAATCGGAGGAGGGTCAAAGTGCCGATATCAGATGTATCAATTAGGAATGGTTGGATTCAAGTGTTTGATGAACGAAGCAGAAAAATATCCGAAATGTCTGCGTCCAGAAAAGAAGTGCGAGGCATCGCGTTAGATTTCTTTGTTGTATTACATAATGGCTGGATCGAAACATATGACGAGAAGTGCAAGAAAATCAAGGATATGTAAGCTTCAAATAAGATAGTTAAAGGTGCCTCTGGAACAACATTTCTCGTGCAAGCAGGATCGTATATTCAAACCTATGATAGAAATTGTAAGAAAATCAGTGAACGGT
>JAAYYM010000376.1 GCA_012515365.1 Clostridia bacterium | reverse complement strand
GTGCCTTTTTTAGACATCACCCCAATGCATAATAGGGGGTTGAAAAATCAGAAGTGGGGGATGGAAAAAGCATATAGTTAGTACTTTCTTTACATAGTTCCAAAATGCAGAAATTCAGACGGGACTTCATATCGCCACATTTGGGATGGCTGTGCTCAAACTGCTTAGAAGAATAGGTCTGGGACATGTTTCCTCGAGTCTGATTAGTGGATGCCTTATTCTGTCTTACAGCATTATGACCGGATTTGGCACCTCCGCCGTGCGCGCACTTATGATGTTTTCTTTGCAGCTTTTGGCCGATTGCATCGGAAGGACATATGATACATTATCTGCTTTGTCACTGGCAGCAGTAACAATACTGATTGAACATCCATTTTACCTATATCAGGCTGGTTTCCAGCTGTCCTTTGGTGCGATTATGGGAATCGCATTGGTATATCCGGTATTTGCCGAGGTGAAATTACGAATCCAGGAGCGGGCACAAAAAAGATTTTATAAATCATGGATGGATCCGGGAGTCGGACTGTATGGATCAAGGAGGGATAGATATTGTTATCGTATGTTACATCTGATAACAGGTGTTCTTGATGCTGTATTGATTGGACTTAGCATTCAGATTGCTACACTTCCTATCATTCTGTGGAATTACTATTCGATACCGATCTATGGGATCTGGCTCAATCTGCTGATTGTTCCATTTGTTGTATTTTTGTTTGGGTTTGGAGTTACAGGTGGGATTCTTGGGCTTATCTGCCCTTGGCTGGCACGAAGCTTTTTAATACCCTGCCAATGGATTCTTATGTTTTATGATGAAATATCGAGAAAAAGTCTTTCACTGCCATGTAGCCAGTGGATCATTGGAAAACCTACATTGTGGCAAATGATTTTGTATGATCTGGTTCTGTTGATGCTATTATTTTGTTTCTATCATTTTAAACGTTCCAATAAATATATAGAATATGAAAGCATCGATCAAAAAACTGTATACCGTAAAAAGCAGTTTATTCTGTTTGTTACTTTGGCAGCAGGATACATGATTGTGTTTTTGATATTAATTACGCGCATTCAAGGAGAATTTAGTCTAAGTATGCTTTCTGTCGGGCAGGGGGAATGCACTGTCATATGGGGAAAAAAGATTCCAACAATTTTGATCGACGGAGGAAGTACTGATACGCAGAAGATCTGGAAATACAGGATGGTGCCTTTTCTCAAAGCAAATGGGATTTCACAGATCGATTACATCTTTATAAGCCACTGTGATATGGATCATATCAGCGGAATCCTAGAGGCAATGGAAGAGATCAATAACGGAGTATGCGAAATCAAGATAAAGAATATCCTGTTGCCATACAAAGAGCAAAGTCTGATGGATGCAGACAAAAATGCAAGTCGACTATACGAGTCAACGATGAAAACAGATGTTATTTTATATGGATTTACAAAAGGAGATGAATTGCAGTTCGATGACCTTAAGATAGAATGTCTGCATCCATTAGTTGATGCTTATCAACTTGGCCGGGCTGACGAGGATGATCAGGGTGATAGAAGTGATCAAGTGGCAACGGTGGATGGCATTGTGGATCGTAATCTTCAATCTATGGTACTACAGATGACGACTCCTAAACTTCAAATACTCTTTACAGGTGATATAGATCAAGGCGTGGAGCAGGAAATAGTGAAGGAAATCAAACAGGGAATAGGGCAGAAACAAAAACAGGTAAAAAATATAGAAGAAAAAGGTGATTTCGTAGTTCACATATTGAAAGTTGCTCACCATGGCTCTAAGAATGGTACATCGGATACACTGCTTGATGTTTTCTCACCTGATTTTGCGATGATATCATGTGGAAAGAAAAACCGTTATGGACATCCATCTGATGAGACTTGTAACAGACTAAAACAGCATCATATCAAATATGAAGTTACAAAAGAAAAAGGATGCATCAGCATAGAGGTCAGCAAGGATGAAATTGTAACAGACACCTTTTTGAAATGATTTTAGGGTGGCATTGAGGTGACTTTATGCAAAGAAATATCAAGTGAGAAAATACTTGACTTTTCAATTTGATCTGATATAATTAAATCAAACATATGAACAAATGCTCATATGTTAATAGAATAAAACCATATACCCGCGAGGATAAGCAAAAGCAACAAGACTGCGAGTATAATAAGGAAAAGTACAAATTAAAAAGCAAAGGAGAAGTATTATTATGAAAAAAACATACAAAATCGAGGTAGACTGTGCAAACTGTGCAAATAAGATGGAGGAAGCAGCGAAGAAGACAGAGGGTGTTAAGGATGCTGTGATAAATTTTATGGCATTGAAAATGAATGTGGAATTTGAAGAAGGCACAGAACCAGCCGATGTTATGAAGAAGGTGCTTGCTAATTGCAAAAAAGTTGAGGATGATTGTGAAATCTATATTTAGCAACAGAAAACAAGAAAAGAACAGCATAAGAAAGGCATTCATATGAATAAAAAACAAAAGAAAGTTCTTTGGCGGATTCTTATATCATTCTCATTACTGATTTTACTCAAATTCCTTCCGATAGATGGAATTTTGGAATTTATGCTTTATATGATTCCGTATCTGGTGATAGGATATGATATCCTGAAAAAGGCTGGAAAAGGAATATTGAACAAACAGGTATTTGATGAGAATTTCCTGATGGCAGTCGCTACGATAGGAGCAATTGCTCTTGGAGATTACAAAGAGGGAACAGCTGTTATGTTATTTTATCAGATTGGAGAACTCTTTCAAAGCTATGCTGTTGGTAAGAGCAGGAAGAATATCAGCGAATTAATGGATATCAGACCTGATTATGCGAATATCGAGAAGGAGGGAACGCTGGCAAAAGTAGATCCCGATGAAGTTGAAATCGGAAGCATAATCGTAGTACAGCCAGGTGAAAAAGTCCCGATCGACGGAATGATCATTGATGGAAACTCTACGTTAAATACAAGCGCACTCACTGGAGAAAGTCTTCCAAGAACGGTATCAAAGGGAATGGAAGTTATCAGCGGATGCATCAATGAATCAGGTGTATTGCGCATTCAGACTTCAAAAGAGTTTGGAGAATCAACAGCTTCTAAAATACTGGATATGGTTGAAAATGCAAGCTCAAAGAAATCAAAATCAGAAAATTTCATTTCTAAGTTTGCTAGAATCTATACACCGGTTGTATGCATTGGAGCACTTGCACTTGCAATAATACCACCTGTTATATTAATGCTGACAGGCTCTGCACCTGACTTTGGAGAGTGGATATACAGAGCATTGACTTTCTTGGTCATTAGCTGTCCGTGTGCGCTGGTGATCAGCATTCCACTTAGTTTCTTTGCAGGAATTGGAGGAGCAGGAAAAGAGGGAATCCTGATTAAGGGTTCGAATTATCTAGAAGCGCTTGCAGATACCGGAATTGTCGTATTTGATAAGACAGGTACGCTGACAGAAGGCGTCTTTGACGTTACAGGCATTCATCATACAAAGGAAGAGGAAGAAAAGATATTGGAATATGCAGCACTGGTTGAAAGCTATTCTACACATCCGATCAGCAAAAGTCTGCAGAAGGCATACGGAAAGGTCATTGATCAAAACAGAATCGAAGACGCACAGGAGATCAGTGGAAACGGTGTTATTGCCAAGGTCGATGGACGAGTTGTTGCAGCAGGAAATGCAAAGCTCATGGATCGGTTAAATGTGCCTTATATTCCATGTCATCATGCGGGAACCATAGTACACCTTGCAATCGATGATGCTTATGCCGGACACATTGTGATATCTGATCGTGTGAAGTCTACATCAAAGAATGCAATTACGACACTTAAATCAATTGGAATCAGAAAAAATGTCATGCTGACAGGAGATATGAAGGCAGTTGGAGAACAGGTTGCCAAGGAGCTTGTACTTGATGAGGTATATAGTGAACTGTTGCCGGGAGATAAGGTTGAACAGGTAGAAGCTTTATTACTACAAAAACAAAACAAAGAGAAGCTGGCATTTGTAGGTGATGGCATCAATGATGCACCAGTTTTATCCAGAGCAGATATCGGAATTGCAATGGGAGCACTTGGCTCAGACGCAGCGATTGAAGCTGCTGATGTGGTTTTGATGGATGATGATCCGCTTAAGCTTGCAAAAGCAATAAAAATCGCCAGAAAATGTATTCGTATTGTTTATGAGAATATCTACTTTGCACTTGGGATCAAGGTGATCTGTCTGGCGCTTGGTGCACTCGGCATTGCAAATATGTGGCTTGCTATATTTGCGGATGTTGGAGTAATGGTCATTGCGGTTTTGAATGCAATACGTGCATTATCAGTCAAAAAGTTGTAAAATGGTAGAAAATCCTTTGCGATTTGAAGGACAAATGGAGGTTTAAGGTATGGCAAATGAAAAAATTGAATGCTGTGAAATAGAAGAGGTTCATAAAGAACTGATAGAGATCGTTAATCAGACCATGCCGGAGGAGACGGAGCTTTATGATCTGGCGGAATTATTTAAGGTGTTTGGAGATTCAACCAGGATCCGTATTTTATTTGTGCTGTTTGAGGCAGAGGTTTGTGTCTGTGATCTCGCGCAGGTTCTTAATATGACACAGTC
This sequence comes from Clostridia bacterium, assembly GCA_012515365.1. Next base: position 2,793 of record JAAYYM010000376.1, on the reverse strand, counting down.
AGCGATCTCTCATCAGCTGAAGATTTTAAAGCAGAGCAAGCTGGTCAAGAATAGAAGAGAAGGTAAATCCATTTTTTATTCATTGGCGGATGATCACGTTAGAAGCATCATTGCACAGGGTAGAGAACATATCGAAGAATAAAAAACATAAAATTCTATATTCAAAGTAAATTCAAAGCTTCCTTTTGTATGGTTAGTACAGAAACAAAAGGAGGCTTTTTATATGTTTATTTCGGTTCATACATTTATGTCATGGTTTTCAGCATTTTTGATATTTATACTTCTCATTCTCTTTCCGGTCAGAAAACTGGTTACACTGAAAAAATGTAAAAAGGGCGAGACGCTGACAACGGTATATCTGGTTTTGAAGAAAATACACTGTGCGATAGGCATTCTGGCAATACCAGTTATCTTCATCCACTGCAGCATTGCATCCAGAATGACAGACATCAGATCGGGAGCAGGCGCACTGTTGCTGATCCTGACCATACTACTTGCACTGTCAAGAGCATTTAAAAAGGTACTAGGTACCAAATGGAAGCTTGTTCATCAAATCCTCGCAGCTGCTACATTTGTATTGCTGATCTATCATTGCTTCATCGAGTTTCTGTGATGGGAAGTGTCAACTGCGTTGAAGAGAGGATTTATTTGTTTGAAGATTCATTCATTAGAAGAAATAAACTGATTGACAAGCTAACAAAACAGAAGTATGATAAGTATAACAAATCATACTTTTCAAACAAACAAGCTGTCTTATGAATGAAAAATGAGAATCACATGCAGAGAAGCAGAATATGAAAAAGGAACATGTATGTATTTAACTTTATTTGAGCAGAAAAAATCAAATTACATATTAAAAGTACAATTCTGCTGCTATCACATGTAAATTATTGATTTCTCCTTACCTGCTTTGAGTTGCTATGGACGTGGATTACATTCAGAAGATTTGTTATGTTAATTCAAGTATGTAAAGTCAAAAATTATAGTGCGAAAACTACATTCCAAATGGAAGAAAATTTGAAAGTGATATGTAGTTGGATGTCGCGAGGTTTGTGAATTTACAAAAGTCCATTATCAAGGTTAAAAAGATAGGTCAAAAAGATAGGTTAAAAGAAGACAGGTTAAAAAGATAGGGGGAAACAAGAATGAATCAAGATTCAAACCAAACCAACCACACCAAACAAACCAAACCAACCAAACAAACCCAAAATACGAGCCATCCAAAGGGAAAGTATGCGTGGACAGTTAAGGTGGGAGAGAAGGGACAATTTGTCATTCCAAAGGAAGCCCGAGATCTCTTTCATATTAACCCGGGTGATACACTATTAATTTTAGGTGATGAAAAGAAGGGGATTGCAATTCCACCAAAGCAGTCATTATCAGAACTTATGAGCAATATCTTCATGGAACAACTTCCACCAGAAGAAATTGAGGAAGGTGGTGACGCAGAATGAGAAAACACTATTTAGACAATATTCGGTTTTCAACAGTGCTGCTTGTACTTGTTTATCACGTGTTCTATCTGTTTAATCATGCGGGTGTATTAGGAAATGTCATGCCTCTTCAGGGAACGGCGTATATGGATGGACTGCTTTATTTTGTTTATCCATGGTTTATGGTGCTTTTATTTGTGGTAGCAGGGGCTTCCTCAAGATATGCATTAGAACATCGAGGCACAAAGCAATTCATGAAGGATCGAGCATGTAAGCTGTTAGTGCCATCCACGCTTGGACTTTTTGTATATCAGTGGATTGGCGGATATCTCAATCTTTTGAATAGTGGTGTTTTAGGCGAGATCCCTTCTCCTTTACACTACCTGATCGCTGTTCTCAGTGGAACTGGTCCATTATGGTTTATTCAAATGCTCTTCCTTTTTTTAGCAATTCTATTACTTGTCAGAAAACTGGATGCTTCAGATAAACTTTGGACGCTCTGCGGCAAAGCAAATTTAGTGATACTTTTACTACTATCCGTTTTGATTTGGGGTTCTGCTCAGATTCTGAATGCGCCTGTGATCACAACCTATCGTTTTGGAATTTACCTAATTGCATTTATGCTAGGATATTTCTTTTTCTCTCATGATGAGATCATTGAACGATTGGAAAAGGCAGGGATTCCACTTGTTATTGTCGCAATTGCAATGGGAATTGCATATGTGATTTATTACTTTGGCAGTAATTATGCATCAGATGAATGTCTGAAAAGTCTTTTCACAAATATGTATTTATGGATAACAGTGCTTGCTATTTTTGCAGGTGCAAAGAAATGGTTTAACACTCAAACCTCTCTTACTGCTTTTTTGAGTCAGCGTAGCTTTGGCTGGTATATCGTTCATTATCCAATTGTGCTTTTTGCATGCTATATGCTTGCACATTATACAAAGCTTCCAGCGTTGTTGATTTATCTGTCAGCACTGCTATTTGAATTAATCGTGACATATTTGGTATATGAAATACTAAGCAGGATTCCTGTTATAAGGTTTTTAACTTTAGGAATCAAGAAGAAAGCAGATTTAAGAATCCAAAAGTAGATTTGGTAACAGAGAAATGAAAGACTTCAAAATTAATACAATTTGAAAAGCCGGCAAGCCACGCATGAATCGAGGCAGCCGGCTTTTTTACTTCCCACCCCCATCTTGAAGTACATTCATTTTATGCTATAATCCTATAAGGGGAGAGTTCTCACGAAGTGAGATACCCCTTATGATGCAGGGGAGAGTTCTCACGAAGTGAGATACCCCTTATGATGCAGGGGAGAGTTCTCACGAAGTGAGATACCCCTTATGATGCAGGG
>JAAYYM010000375.1 GCA_012515365.1 Clostridia bacterium | reverse complement strand
GAATCGCTTAATGTACTTCCGATGATCTGCTTGACCTGACCATCATGTATGTCTATACAAGGTCTGAATTCCATTGTTTCACTCGTTTCCTATTTCTACTCATATTATATACCCAATCAACTTCTGCACACAAGGAAATTTTAGTCTTCGTAGTAATCTTTTATCCGAGTCAAACCATACTCATCAAGTAAATCTTCACGCAGATAAATTCTACGATTCCTCATGCCATCATCATCGAGTTCCAGACAAAAATCCTTATAGATCTGTCCTTCCCTAATCGTCTTCACCAGTACATAGTCTGCTACATAATCCGGAAAGAACATCTGATATGGTGCATAATTGATCAGCACATCCGGTTTTTCATACGTACCGTACACCTTGATAATTTCATCGATTTGTTCCTGATCTAACATTCTCCAGTCGGCATATGTTTTCTTTGGTTCACCATAATTATATGTATAGAAGATATTGTGATCAAAATATGCATTTGCTGCCGGTGCTAATTGATTATTGATTAATTCTATTTTTTCTCCGTCTTTGTTTTTAACTGATTCCCAATTCATAATGATATTTCTCTGATCAAGACCGGTTTCTTTTAAGAATTTTGCCATTTCTCTGGAAGCTTCATAGGTATATTTGATTTCATAATAAGATGCGCCAATCGACCAGTAAGCAGGAACCAGTAAACAAATCACAGCAAGTACAATTGCAATTCCATTGATCTGTTTTCGTTCCTTCTCCTTCGTATGTTTTATTACAAACTCCGGAAGCTCATATACTTTGTCTGACTCATCTACACAGATCCAGATCCAGAATAGATATAAGAATGTCATGATCCCTTCATGATGAGTCGTAATATACTTCATTCCTGCAAATAGTGAAAACATCAAGTAAGGAAGAATCAGATACCAGGTTTTCTTAGTCTTTTTACAAATAAATCCCACAAAAACTGCTGTCAACATATAGACTATCAGTGTAATAGCAATCATTCCTGCATTAATGAATAACGTCGCATCTGTATGTACTGCCGAAAAAAACAAAGCATCGATGGGAAGAATAATAAACGAATAATATAATCGTTGTGAAAATGGAAGCAAACTTTTTTTAATATGTGCATATGTATCGGGATACGGATAAATCAAAATTACAATCACAATTGCGACGGCAAGCAAAATCATCATTGCTAATATCTGTTTATTTTTAAGGATACCTTTTATAAATCCCTTGGAATAGTTTTCTTTTATGATATCTATGATCCATGCAAGCGTAATACCAAAACAAAATAGCAAGCCATATGCGCTGGATAGACAAACAAGACACATAGACAAAATCACTCTGATAGGTTTTTCTCTGCGTTCTTTGAAAAACAATGCCATTAGTACAAATCCTAAAAACATAAAACTGTAGCACCTGCTCATAACACCATAGTGATAGAAGAAGAAATAATTGAATGGAATCAGATAACGAATCAATCTATAAAACGGAGCTTTTTTAATCAAAATCAGAACTGCAACCGCATTGATCAGAATTGTCCCTGCTTTCATCCCCAGTTCATAAGGAATACCGGTTCTTGCTATTGCACCAAGATATAGATACCAAAGTGGTGGATGTCCCTCATAATGCGGAATCAAAAACAGAATGTCCTTAAGTGGTGCATCGCGCCCAATTACCCAGGCTTCCGCCTCATCAAACCATGGTTCGTGAAAAGAAGTAATGATAATCACGCCAATAATATAGAGCGCAAAAATAACCCAATCAATCCACTTAGGCATTTTTTCAACTCTATCAATGATACGCTTTAAGGATGGTTTATTTTTTTTCATGATACTCTTCCTCCGTATTAATTTTCCAAATCAAATCTTTACCCTCACCTTGCCGGCAATATGATTTAACTGCCTCAATTGCTGTCAGCATAGAATGATCCATATTGTTATATCGATGCTGTCCGTTTCGACCGATGCAATATAAATTGTCTATTTTTTTTAACCAACTCTCGACAATATGGAATCGTTCATAAGAGCCAAAATACGCCGGATAGGCCTTCTTTACTCTAACAACTTCGCTCTTGATCACTGCGTTCTTACGAATTACATTGATCTTGCATAATTCCTGAATCGCCATCTGTGCAAATTCTTCATTTGACATATTCCAAAACTGATCACCTTCGTTGCAAAAATACTCTAGTCCCATAAATACTGTATGTTCATTATCCTCTACCATATAAGGCGACCAGTTATTAAAAATCTGGAGTCGTCCCATTCGAACATCACGGTCTTGGATATAAATCCATGTATCCGGTACGATACCGGATATCGCCGCGTATTTTGTATGATTCTTTAATTCTATTTTGTTTACTAATAAACCAACTGTTATAAAATCTCTGTAAGGAAGTGTACTTGAAATCTCGGATACATCTTTAGGAACATAGGCACCCATCGCATGAATCAGATCTTTAATCGGCATAGAGGAAAAGACTGTATCTGCCTGATATTCTTTTGTCTCTTCATTCTCCTGTACAATTACTTTATAAATTCCGTTTTCATCACAGAGGAGTTCTTTCACTTCACTTGAATAATGAATGTTTCCACCCATTTTTTCAATTTCTTTTGCCATCTTCTCATATAAACTGCCCGGACCCTTTTTGGGATAATAGAATTCCTCAATCAAAGACGTTTCAACCGTTTTCTCATTTTGAAATGGTTTAAGAAGTATGGAAGTAAATGCTTTCAGCAAAGACAAGCCTTTTACACGTTGTGCTCCCCAGTCAGGTGATATTTGAGATGGATGTATTCCCCACACTTTTTCTGTATAATCTTCAAAAAACATCTGATAAAGTGGCTTTCCAAAACGATTGATATAAAAATCTTCTAAAGATTTTTCTTTTCTTTTAAAGATCATGGAATATAAATAACCTGCCCCTGCCTGCATGGTACGAAAAAATCCCATATTGGCAAAGGTGCTCCATTTGATACTAATTGGATAATCAAAAAATTTTTTTAGGAAAAAAATGCGAGAAATACGATGTCTGGATAATAGCACCTCGTCCGTTCTCTCCGGATCAGGTCCATTCATTTTCATTCTAGGCAAACGATTAAGAATTAAATCATCAGAAGAGGGAGCGCCTTGCAACGGCATCAGCTGCTGCCACAGCTCCATAACTTCATTATTTTTGGTAAAAAATCTATGTCCTCCGAGATCCATACGGTTCCCATCGAACTGATGTGTACGTGAAATACCGCCTATGTACTTAGAAGCCTCCAAGATATCAACCTGGACTTCTTGTTCCTCTTTTAGTAATTCATAAGCTGCCGTCAAACCGGCAGGCCCGGCACCGATCACTATAATATATTTCATCTGTATCTTCCATCCCCCTGAAATAACGTTATACACGTGATTTTTATTATATCGTACATAGAAAATAATGTAAAGTTGAATATTTTATCACGAGATGTGCACACTACCTAACAGCATAGAAATTTCTATGTTTATATAAATGATAAAACCAATCAATTTTATGAAAGGAGCACGTGTACACTTATGAAACAAATAAAATTATATTTGGTCTATTCTCTGCTTGTCCTATCTCTGTTTCTGTTAAGCGGCTGTGGCAATAAAAATGAAGAAAATGCTGCAGGCAGTGGTACACAAAATGGTGGCGGTACAGGCGCAGACTCCGGTACGCAGGCCGGATCAGGAACCGGTACACAGAATGGCACAAACGGTACAACAAATGCAGGAGGTAACACCGGTGGCGGAAACAATACCTCAACTACAGAACAAAGCCCTATGGATGATGACCGAGACGGTCACGTAGTAGATGATGTCGTGGACGATGTCGTAGATGGTGTAGATGATGTCGCTGATGACATTGGTGGAGCTGTAGATGATGCAGGTGGTGCAGGCGCAGGTACAGATGCAGCCGGTGGTTCAGGTGCATCTGGTGGCTCAGGTGCCGCCGATTCCGGTGCAGCAGGTGGCGGCTCTACAGATTCCGGCACAGGAACATCTGGTACCGGAACTTCTGGTACTGGAAATCAGTCAGTCAGCAACAATGCCACAAATGGTTCATCTAGTATGAAACAGGCTCGATAAAACCATTATAATCAAATAAAATAGGAATAAAAGACATCATATCCTGATTCTTTTATTCCTATTTAGTATATTGATATTATAGCATAATCAATTGAATCTTATTCATTCTTTTTCAACAATCGTACCCTCTTGATATGCTTTCAAAAGCTCCTCTAGCTGACAAATTGCTTCTCGTATCTCGTATCCGGTATCTGTATCAGCTACGCGCAAACGAAATGTCGACGATTCAACAATTTTGGAATCTGAATAAACATCCGTCTCTTTTAGTATTGCATCCTCTGTTGATTTAAATGGTTCATGAGCGACCAGGCGCATACCATGAGAGTTATAAACCAGCGTGTAGCCTGCGATTCCAGTCTTTCCCTGATAAGCTTTCGAGAATCCTCCGTCAATGACCATCAGCTTACCGCCACACTTGATTGGTGATTCACCTTTCTTTTGTTCTACAGGCACATGTCCGTTGATTATATGAGAGAAACGTGCATCCAGATTAAACTCTTCCAGAATGGAATTAACCGTTTTTTCATCGTTCAGCAGTTCATAATATTT
>JAAYYM010000374.1 GCA_012515365.1 Clostridia bacterium | reverse complement strand
CTGCCTGTGATGAGAGAGACTGCACACTGGTAGGAAGTATATCAGGGAACTCAAAAGATAGCTGGACAGAACTGGCAAAAAGAATGGAAGACATAGGCCTTCCTATGCTTGAGCTTAATTTTGGCTGTCCGCACCCCAAGGATCTCGGATACAAGAGTGGTCAGGAACTTGGAAACTCTCCTGAGATGGCGGCTGAAGTAACAAGAATAGTTTGTGACAGTGTAAATATTCCAGTATTTGTAAAGCTGACAAGCGAAGCAGTCAATATTGTAGATGTCGCCGGGATGTGTAAAGCTTCAGGAGCAGCCGGTTTTACAGTTGTAAACAGATTTTCTGCGCTGGACGTAGACATAGAGACAGGACGTCCTCTTCTTCATGGGGGATTTGCCGGAGTCGGAGGCCCCTGGATGAGGCCCATCACACTTAAATGGATAGCAAAAATAGCAGAGGCACACGGAATGCCTATTTCTGCGACAAATGGAATATTCAGCTGGGAAGATGTGATCAAGTGCATCATGTGTGGTGCTACTACAGTCCAGACCTGTACAGCTATCATGTACGGTCCGAAACAGTTTGGTGAGGTTAAGGTCTTCCTTGACGGAGTAGAAAAATATCTCGTTGACCACAACATAGATGACATAAATAAACTTAGAGGTATAACGCTCCCACAGATCACTACCTGGGACAAGGTCGACCGTGACCACAAGGCTGTCAGCAGAGTCGTTGAAGAAAAATGCATTGGCTGCGGACTCTGTCCCAGCTGGTGTTTCTATGATGCGATACAGATGGTCGAAAAAGATGGAAAAAAGAAAGCCGTTATCGATCCTAACAAATGTGACGGCTGCGGACTTTGCCCAGCTCTTTGTCCCAAAGATGCAATAGTCATGGAGGGTGAAGTTCCAATTTACTTAGGTGATTTTAATTAACGAAAAAGAGATGATTTTAAGATGATCGGTTCGGAGAAGATTGCAGTTGTACGCGGTGGCGGAGATTTAGCTACTGGAATAATTTACAGGCTTTGGAGGATTGGATTTAGAGTCTTATGTCTGGAAATTCAGAAGCCGCTTGTTGTTCGCAGAACTGTTTCAGCTGCGTCCGCGATTTTTGATGGAAGCATTACTGTTGATGGTATGCCAGTACAGCGTATTAATGCTCCGAACGAAATGTTTTCACATGATGGAGTTTCAATCATTGTTGACCCAGATGCTCTTTTAGTAGATATGCTCAAGCCTTTTTTGTTGGTAGATGCGATAATGGCAAAAAGAAATATGGGTACGCATATGAAAATGGCTCCTTTAGTAATCGGTATTGGCCCCGGTTTTGTGTCTAATGTTGATGTCCATTATGTCGTTGAGACAAAAAGAGGCCATTATCTAGGCAGGTTAATTTCAGAGGGGTCAGCTATTCCTGACACAGGTGTCCCCGGTGTGCAAATGGGTTATTCAATTGAAAGGTTGTTAAGAGCCCCTTGTGAAGGGTATATAGAGCACGTAAAAGAGATTGGAGATCATGTTGAAACCGGAGATCTCATCGGGAAAATGGGTAGCGAAGAAATTCGTGCAGCAATACCTGGAGTCCTCAGAGGTTTTATTCATCCTTCAGTGTATGTAAAAAAAGGGATGAAGATTGGAGATGTTGATCCAAGAGATGCAAAAGAGCATTGTTATTCTATTACAGATAAAGCATTAGCAATTGCAGGTGGCGTATTAGAGGCTGTTTGCAGAGAAATTTCATAGAGATTAGAGGTTGAAGTAATGCGCATTTCATCTATTCAGCTTGAAATCAAAGATGATAGGAACAAAGAGGAAATGATAAGCCACGTCCTTTCAATGATGGATAAGTGCAGAGGCGATGATCTTATCATTCTCCCCGAACTGTGGAACGTTGGTTTTTTTAATTATGATAACTACAAAAACTACGCTGAATCTTCCATAGATGGGGAAACGGTTTCCGCGATCTCAGCCAAGGCCAAAAATTTAAGGGCTTATGTCTACTCCGGAAGTTTTGTAGAAAAACAGGGAGATAAATATTACAACACAAGTGTTCTTTTCGACAGAGATGGAAAAAACGTTGGGGAATACAGGAAGATACATCTTTTCACCTACAAGTGCAGGGAACCGGAGATCCTGACACCTGGCGAGGAGATCACAGTCGTTGATACAGAGTTTGGAAAGATTGGTCTTGCTACATGTTATGACCTTAGATTTCCCGAACTCTTCAGGAAAATGGCCGTTGAGATGGGTGCTGAGTATTTCCTTGTAACGTCGGGATGGCCGTATCCCAGGCTTGAAGCGTGGAATGTTCTTAATCAGGCCAGGGCACTGGAAAATACCTGTTATTTAGTTTCATGCAATGCCGCAGGAGTAAATAAAGGTATCAGGCTTGCCGGTCACAGTCAGATAGTAGATCCATGGGGCAATGTGCTTGCGGGAACAGGCTATGAAGAAGCCATAGTCAGGGCTGAAATATCCAAAGAAGATCTCTTGCGTATCAGAAAAGAATTCCCTGTTTTAAATGACATAAGGTTGTCTTGAGACTCAGATAAACCAAGGTTAGGTATTAGTGTAATTTATTGAACGGGGGGAATTTCTAATGAATACATTTAAATACAAAAAAGTATCAACGATAGACGATGCATTGCTGGCATTAAGCACAGACAACAGTAAATTGATTGCAGGAGGGACAGATTTACTGTTGAAAGTTAAGCATGGTATGTCTCGTATCAATATATTGGTTGATATTTCCCAAATAGAAAAATTTTCATATGTGAAAGATGAATCCGGTTCAATTCACATAGGTGCTGGAACAAAGATCGATGATATTATCCGTTCCGAGATACTTGTTTCGAAAGCACCGATTATCCCTCTAGTTGCTTTAGAAGTCGCATCGCCTGAAATAAGGAACGCAGCAACTGTTGGAGGTAATGTTTGCTGTGCCAAGGCTAACTGTGGAACATGTTTCTTGCCGGGGTGTAAAGCTATGACAGGGGACAGAACAGTCAAGCCTTGCCAAAATGCTTCATATTCAGACCTGCTTTTGCCCTTTGCAGCTTATGATGCTGTTGCTGTGATCAGAAGCTCTGGTGGAACTCGTAAAGTACAAATGGAAAATTTCATTAAGCCTGACGGAAAAATAGATATTTCGAACAAAGAAATACTAACGGAAATCTTTTTCAAGCAAGAGGCATCAAAGAAAGCCTATATGTGCCTAAGATATCCAAAATCCATGGGACTACCGTATTTTTCTGTAATTGCAGATTTTAAAGGCGGGGAAAAGTTTGATCTCACTATTGGAGGCGCAACAAAGTCAATATACAAATTTAGAGGAGTATCAAGAGAAGATGTAACAGTCTCTCTTGTAGATAAATTTGTATTTAAAGAAAGCATTTATCTATCAAAAGAATACCTTAAAACGGTAGCTCCATCTTTGATTTTAGAAGCTATGGACAAGGCACTGGAGGTGTAAGGGCGATGTCTTACGCGGTGAATATTAAAATTAATGGATATCAATTTTCTGAGGAATGCGACGAAAACACCACTTTGCTTGATTTTATTAGAGAAAGAGTAAAGCTTACAGGAACAAAAAAAGGATGTGACAACGGAGATTGTGGTGCATGTACTGTGCTGTTCGACGGGAAGGCCGTTTTGTCCTGTATGATGCTTGCTGTCCAGGCAGACGGGCATGAGGTTTTAACTATAGAAGGTCTTACAGAAGAAAATGGCCTGAATGAAATACAGAAATCATTTATTAAAGCCGGAGCAATTCAGTGCGGTTATTGTACTCCGGGAATGGTAATGGCAACGCTTGGACTTTTGTCTGAAAATCCAGATCCTACAGAAGAAGAGATCAGAAAGGCGTTAGTAGGTCATTTATGCCGCTGTAGCGGATACGAGAATATTGTTAAAGGTGTCAAGCTGGCTGCAAAAGCTTTTTCTGAGTTAAAAATCTGATTGCTGTCAATAAGCTAACTCTATTTAGGAGGAACATCAAAATGAACTCCGTAATTGGAAAATCTTTCCCATTGATAGATTCTGAAGATAAAGTTGCTGGAAAACTGATTTATG
>JAAYYM010000373.1 GCA_012515365.1 Clostridia bacterium | reverse complement strand
CTTCCAGCCTATTTGCAAATTCATCAAAATTGTCTTCTTCAAAATAGATTTCAAAATTATTATTACCAAAAGAAATATTATTTGTGCCAATAAAGTCTTTGTATGTTTCAAGCGTTTGCAAGGCCAGACCTCCGGTTAAAGTTTTGTTTGCTCCGAAATCCATTATTACACGGAGTCCCAGAACTTTTTTATAAAACTCAACTGTCTTATCTATATCTGTTACAACCAGCATAGAATTTTTAAATTTCATTACCATTGCCTCCTGACTTTTCCATTCCTATTCCACCACAATTTTAAATCTGCATTTTGAGGCACCGCTCAGTACAGTTTCTATTGTTTCCACCTCTATATGCTTCTCCGGCATCATATTTTCCAGAACATATATCATCCCCTGCCTGGAACACTCACAAAACGAAGCTTCTTTCTCACCTGACAACGCTTCCGGACATACACATTTTGGATACCCCATTTCATAAACGTGCCCCTGCTCTATTATCTTTGCAAAGAAGAATTCCGTCTCTCCGTATTTACAGCAATATTGATCCAGATTATAGTCACAATCCTTAAACCACTGCATTTGAACCGGTAATGCTGTATCCTTTACGCAATTAATTGCTTTTGTCTTATAATCCATTTTCATCCTCCGTAACTTTAGTCACTTGAAGCTTACTCTTCTGCTCCTGTAATTTTCTTGGCAGCCATCTGTTTTCGAAATGTTTGAATCCCTTCAATGGTAAGGACAATCGCCAAAACAATTAGCAGTACTGCAATAATTGTACGTATATAATACCACACTGGAGCATCCATTTTCGCAAGAACATCTTCTGCGAAAGTATGATTTGCAAGGCCTATAATATTCTTTATATTAGATTTTACTGTAAATGCAAGTGAAGTAATGGTTGCAACTAACATAAAAATCATTGGAATAAAAAACATCCTGTTGTTCTTTCCAATCTTACCAAGCCATGATGCAACAGCAAGTAAGCCAAGCGTCGCAAGCAGCTGGTTAGCTGCTCCGAACAATGCCCATATCTTATCATATCCTGCCATGCCAAGCGAAATGCCAAATATGGCGGTAATTATTGTTGCTATATACGGATTACATAAAATCCTTTTTATTCCGGTAACGCTTTTTATTGTTTCTCCCTGAGAAAGCCAGAACTCCTGAAACATATAGCGCGAAAGACGCGTTGCTGTATCCAAAGATGTTAAACAGAATGAAGAAACCGTAAGAATCAGCATAGCGTATGCAATGCTGTATGCCATCTGACTGTCACCACAGATCTTCTGAATCATGGATGCAATACCTGTAGCAAATACTGCTGTAGGGGCTACTACTGTTTTATCAACAGCATATAACTGCCAAATATAACCGACTGCACAAAGTGAGATAACAGCAAGTACACATTCAATTAGCATGCCGCCGTATGCAATAGGTCTGGCATCCTTTTCACGGTCAAGCTGTTTAGATGTTGTACCGGAGCTTACTACTGCATGAAAACCGGAAATAGCGCCACATGCAATGGTTATAAACAAGGCCGGGAACATACCACCCAAAGAGTTTCCCGTAGGCATTATGGTATCAGTAAAACCTGTAAATGCCGGAATAGAAAGATCAGGATGACATCCTATAATACCGAAAAATGCCATAAGCATCATTGCGTAAAGCAGAAATGAG
>JAAYYM010000372.1 GCA_012515365.1 Clostridia bacterium | reverse complement strand
TTGGGATCAGCAAATGCAATGCGCATAGATTCCTGTTGTTCTGTTTGCTCTAAATAATCTAAAATGTTATTCATATTGTTGATACCTCAATGTCATTCATGTGTTCTAAGTTAATCAAGTTCTTTGATCAGATTTTCGGTATATTCTTCTCGTCCTATTGACGACATGTGTCCCATATCTTCGAAATAGTCAGGATTATGCTGATCAAATTCAACCATGTCAGAAAGAATAAACGGGATCTCATACTCCGAGAGAATTTGGCAAAAAATTTCTCGATATTCCTGATAAACAGGCTCATCAAATAATCGATGGTAATGTGGAGTCTCTAAAAAGAGGATTTTCTGATTGTTATTTTTGCATTCCTGAATCAGCTCTCTAAGGGCTTTCTCCTGAGAACTGTTCATCATTCTGTTACTCAGATCATAAGGCTCGTTTTCGAGATATTCCTTTCCGGAGGAGGGAATCTCCCCTGTTTTTGAACCTTTATAGTAGCGTGCTTTATAAATCGGGTTTGTAATAGGATATGTAATTAAATCATCCATCCCTGAGGTAACAAAAAACTCATACATTGAGGATAAATCTGTACTTTCCGATTCTTGAAGCTTACTCCACAGTTTTTGCTTTCCACTCCATGATAAATCCCAGATAATGCGGGAATCTGATAAATCAACATCTTCAGTCAACATCAAGGGATCTAATTCAAATATGATTTGTTTATATTCATGATTAGACCTATTGCATATCTCTTCATATTCAATCTGCGAAGAAACAATTTGATTTCCGCCATATGCAATGATAAACGCTTTCCCTTGATATTCTTCATCCATAACTTCCATATCAATATTACTGCGAAATGAAGATGAACCAATGAAAAGCAAATCCAAATTGCCGGAATCAATGGCTGCCTTGATTCCTCGGCTGCCAATCGGAATCTCACAAGAATATGTATTTTTCAGAAAAATAATTGCAACAATGATTCCGATTGCAATAAACAGCGTAGCAATTGTACGTTTCATTCATTTGTACTCCAATTATTTTGATATTGGTCAGTATGCTCTAGAATTGCTGATACATAAAGTTTGACTGACCGGTGACACTAAACAAAGCTAACACAACAAGCATCAAAGCAGCATATACGGAGCGATGCTTTGTAAATGCCTGTTCATTCATCTCTTTACGAAGTTCAACAAAAAATAGTCCACCGATTAAAAGTGCGATTATAATTATGGAAGCAACTGCCTGATTTCCATTACCGAATGGTTTCATAGCTGCAGTGATGCCGGCATAATGAATTTGGGTATTCGTAAACATCGTCTTGTAGATATAAAACGCATCCGCAAGAGTTTCTGCTCGGAACAGGACTTCTCCAATCAGTACAATCAAATAAGTTCGAATTACCTGAAAGATTTTGATACCGGGTAACTCATCGTTCCAATGAACCTTCTGACGTACTTTCTTCATATAATATGTTGTACATATAGAGAAGAGCATTATGATAGAATAGTAGATACCCCAACTAATGTAGACAGGTTCTGCTCCATGCCAAAGGCCGGTTACCATCCAGACTAAAACAAGCGGAAAGACTGTTCGTAGAGTTCCCTTTTTAGCCTTCTGGAATATTCTTCCGAGCCCTTTTGACATCTT
>JAAYYM010000371.1 GCA_012515365.1 Clostridia bacterium | reverse complement strand
ATAAAATTCCGGTTCTACTTCTTTGCCATTGAGAAAGCGGTCATTTTGATAGCTTGTATTTTGATTCAATAAACTCAGCAGCTCGTCTCGACTGATAATCTCTTTTTCTACACCCTGTGCATAATAGGTGTAACCGAATTTGCTTACTGCTGATGTATGATTCTCATTAAAAATCTGCACATCCTGTATGCTCATCACAAGTTCTTCTTTGTTTTGACACAAATCGAGCCAATATGCTTCATCCATCATAGCACTAGTCACATTAACCGCCATGTTCCCCACTTCCGGCTTTGTCTCGATACTCAAATCAGTTTCCACCGTTGCTTTTGCCTCTTTGTTTCTATTCTTAAGTGCTTGCAGGGTCTGATATTGTTTGACGCGCAGTGCCACATTTTTCTGCAAATTTCGATAAAAAAACTGATAATCATAAATATGATAAACACCTGGGTCAAACATATCAAGTCCTGGTGGATAATCTGATTCTTCAATTCCGGTTATTTTCAATGTTCCACGCTTCTCGTCAAGATAAGCCCCACAAAGGTATGGAATTTCTTCTTTTATTTCTCCATCATATCCAGTAAAACATGCCCCCTGATTTAAGTCTGCCTCTGCCGGCGTACTATCTGTTTTCCAGTTTAATGGGTTTATCCCAAGAGTAGCAGTCGGTACGATCAAAGATGTCGTCGTATGTTCAGCTTCACTATTAAAAGAAATGATGCATCCTGTATCCGCTTCTCCCTCCGCCATTTTCAAGTGTGGGTAATTGATAAGATCTTCCTCCGTGACTGCGCCTCCAATAACATAAGCCGCGATCAGCCGATTCTGATACTCTTCTTCTGCAAAATAGTCTTCTAATAAACGCAGACTCATCTGTGCACCTTGCGAAAATCCCGCAATGATAAACGGTCGATCTGTGTTGTAGTGTTTCAAATAATAGTGAAATGCCTTTTTGACATCCTTATATGCCAGATCCATGTACTTACTTTGTTGCTCTAGCGGCATTGTATAAACATTTAATGCTGCCTGACGGTAAAACGGTGCATAGAAATTACAAGACTCATCATATATTCCCTTTTCCATTTGGATCGCACCGACAAATTTAGTCTTTGTTTCTTCATCCTTAAGACTCAGATTAAAATGCGTATCATCTCCGAAATATACTGTTGGTGCAATGAAAAAAACATCTACTTCTTTGTCTATCGTCTGTGGTAAACAGGCCCATTTCTCCTGTTGCCCGTATCCATCTCTTATCATGATGGAGATCGGAATCGCGATTACAAGTAGTAACGCCATGATGCCACATAAAATTCTTGCTGTTTTCCATTTTTTCTTTTCTTCCATCATTTCATTCCCCTTCACCTTTCTTTTTTCAAACAATTGCGAAACTCACAGTTCTAAGAACATATTTCATTGTAATTCATAATAAATATCTACCGACGTATCTTGATTATACACTTCATACATGACTCCGGTACACATTTTTTTCACTTTTTGATCACTCTTGTTGCCTTTGATCGCTCTTATTACCTTTGATTTTTCACTTACAGATTCTATTCACAAATTTGCTTCTTCTATTTGCTCTATTCTATTCTTCACTTTCATATTATGTCAATAATATGTTTCCTTACTTTGTAAATTTATTCTCCACTAACATAAAAAGACCGTTACTTTTCGCAGTAACGGTCTTTAAATAACTTGATTTATTCCTTTTCAAGAGCAAGTGTTCTGGTTGTGATGTCGCATACTTCGGCTGGTCCGTAGTACTGAATAGCGCCTGGATATACAAAGCAGGTTTCAACTGCCCATTCTTCTCTATGAGCCTCAAAGTATTTGAATGGCTTGCCATCCAGTTCAACGAGAGCTTTTCTGATAACCGGCTTGTCCTCTCCGTGTCTTCTTTCCATGTTCATCATCTTTGTGATTGGCATACCGCCTGCGATCCACTCGCTTGCAGGTTTAGAAAGGTTAGATACCTTTGATAAATAACCATTGTAACCATACTGAATCAGCATGAATGCATTGTATCCTAATGAGTAGCAGTAATCTGAGTCAAAGTTAGATGGGAACGCACATCTTCCTTCATATCCAAAGAAGTGATGAAGCGCACCAAATTTGCCTTTGTAAGTTCCGTTTTTCTTACGCTGCGCTAATTTATCTGCAACCATAGCTGAGAATAATTTCTCTGATTCGATGAGAGAAACCTGCACATTACCATGTGGATCTCTTTCAAGGAATAGCTGCTGCTGAATGCCCTGTGGAAGGATTGCAAATACTGCCATAGAGTCTTTAGAAAGACCTTTTTCGATAAATGCGTATTTCTCTGCCCATGTAGAAAGTGCATTGAATGCTTCTGCTTTGCTTCCCGCAAGAAGTTCATTGATTTCTCCGATTAATGCTGAAAATTCAGGAACAAATTCAACAACACCCTCTGGAATAATTGCAACACCAAAGTTCATGCCTTTTGCTGCTCTTTTTTCAACTGAATCTGCAATATAATCAGCGATCTGTGAAAGAGACATTTTCTTAGCAGCTACTTCTTCTGATACTAAGCAGATGTTTGGCTGTGTTTCAAGTGCACATTCCAATGCTACGTGTGAAGCAGAACGTCCCATAACTTTAATAAAGTGCCAGTATTTTTTAGCTGAGTTAGCATCTCTTTCAATGTTACCAATTAATTCACTATAAGTTTTAGTTGCTGTATCGAAACCGAAAGAACATTCGATATCTTCATTCTTAAGGTCACCATCAATTGTCTTAGGGCATCCGATCACCTGAACGCCTGTATTGTGAGCTGCAAAGTATTCAGCTAAAACAGCAGCATTTGTGTTAGAATCATCGCCACCGATGATAACGATTGCTGTGATACCATGTTTTTTACAAACTTCTGCTGCAATTGCGAACTGCTCATTTGTCTCAAGTTTGGTTCTTCCGGAACCGATGATATCAAAACCACCTGTGTTTCTGAATTCATTAATATATGCGTCATCAAAAATCAGATAATCATCTTCGATCAATCCGCTTGGACCTTTTTTGAAACCATAAAGAATATTTTCTTTATTGGTTGCTTTTAATGCATCATATAAACCACAGACAACATTATGTCCTCCAGGAGCCTGTCCACCTGAGAGAATAACGCCTACTACCTGCTTCTTTGCTGCAGATGTATTCTGTCCTTTTCCAAATGTAATTTCCTTTTTACCATAAGTGTTAGGAAAGAGAGCTTTGATCTGATCCTGATTATCTACGCTCTGTGTCTCCTCGCCCTCTTTAACGCAGATTTCTGCGATACCATGTCTGAGCATCCCTGGAAGCTTTGGAGTATACTCATATCTTGCTTTTTGTAATGGTGAATACTTCATAATTAATCTCCTTTGCAGTATTAATTTAATTTTACTATATAGATTTTAAAACATTTTGGCAAAAATGTATACCCATTAAAATTATTTTGTGTACTTTGTCTTTTCGCTCAATGTATTTCGTTTTTTCCCACACGAAGCTTATTACATGTCATGATAAGCTTCTTATACATTACTTCTTATACATTACCGTCACGCTCTTCTTCACCGGTTTCTCATTACCTGCGGCATTTTTGAAGGTGATAGCAAACTGCAGATTATAAGATTTATTCGCTTTAATGCTTGTCTGATCATTTATGTAAGATACGTAGATTTTTCAAATGCATGTGAACCTATATATTCTACTGTCGCCGGAATGGTAATTTCTCCTGCCTGCATGTTTGTTCCCAGCGGACAACCCGCAAATGCATAGTTTCCTATAAATTTAAGTTGTGAGATGACCTGATTTAAGGGAAATAAAAGCTGTTATATTTTATTATCAAATTCTCCGTAATCCCTTATAAATACTAACTTTTCTGTGAGTGTACTTTCCCTTATAGCTTCCCTTGTGTTATATCATTTCACAAGGATTTGCATACCCTCATAAGGGCAGAAACAAGGGCACAAGATGTCCAGTGGACATCTGCTCTGTGCCGACCGAAGCGGAGCGAAGACCGCAAAATCTGATAACACATTATAACAAAAAATGAACGGACTATGTGAACTGATTGAAATGCTTTTTAATATTTATGGGAAAGGACAAAAAAAATGAATATGATTTATGCAGAATACAATATGTATCACAACAGTATTGATATAAGTACATCAGCAGGGTATTTGCTGAGAATAGATTGCAGTAAGGCAGAAGAAGGTTTGAGAACTACTCCAGGCTCTGAATGTGCTCTAAATGCACTTGCAATAGATGAACCACTTGAGTATGCAAAACTGTATCTTGATGGTAACATGCAGATGTGGATTGATGCAGAGGATTCACTAGAACTATGGTGATATGCTTTGAGCCGATGAATCCGAAGTTAATGGTGCAAATGTCAGAATGTTAAGTGATAAAGTGTCGATGGAATTTATTGTAGCATAAAATTACAGGAGTGAGATATCATAAATTTAAGGGGCATTTTCATACAAAACTATAAATACTCGCTTTGGAGTGATTTCCCTGGCGGGCATTGTTTTTTTGTATGAAATATGAGCTGGAATACAAAAAGCTATTGACACACTTGACAAAAACCGAAATCGGATTTATGCTTGAAAATACGATTTCGGTTTTTGAAAGGAGGAAACTATGAAAATAATCGATGAACAGTATGCTGAGTATTCGGCTGGTGAAAAAAGAATTAATGAACTTTATCATAAAATTGCCATGCAAATAGGTATTTCTGACTCTGCAATGTGGGTATTTTATTGCATTCGGGAGTCCAATGTTGTTCATACACAGAATACAATTGCTGAAAAAATGGGAGTGCCTAAGCAGACAATTAATTCTGCAATCAATCGATTGTTAAAAGATGGATTTATTTATATGGAGCAATTGCCTGTGTCTGGGAACAGAAAGCAAATAATATTAACAGCGGCTGGAAATGCGTTTTGTGAGAAAAACATTATTCCATTTGTAAAAGCAGAAGAACGAGCATTTGACAGATTTAGTGACGAAGAACAGAAGCAATATTTAGCCTTAGGCATCAGACACAATCAGTTTTTATCCGAGGAATTCCAAAATTTGCTTAAGACACTGTAGAATTGTGATGTTATGGGAAAAGAAGTGCAGTAGAAGGCGTATATGATGAAAGGAGTTTACAATGAAAATTGACAAGAAAAATGTGTTAACAGTAATAGGAATCGTCTCCATTGGTGTTATATCATATGCTATATGGAAAGATTTCACTGATAAAAAAGAAAATCGGAAAAAGGCATTGCAAGCTGAAAAAACAGCTGCATTCATAGCACGTAGAAGAGCACGTGCACAGGCAAAAGCAGCCGAAAGAAAGGCTGAAAATACTAATATTACATAAAATGCATCGAAAGGAACTGTAATGAAGATTCAATTATCTGACCATTTTGACTATAAGCGTCTTTTGCGCTTCGTAATGCCGTCCATCATCATGATGGTATTCACATCAATCTATGGCGTGGTGGACGGCCTGTTTGTTTCAAATTTTGTAGGAGATATTGCTTTTGCAGCGATTAATCTGATCATGCCAGTGAGTTCCATTCTTGGTGGTGTAGGATTTATGCTGGGTACTGGTGGAAGTGCACTAGTGGCGAAAACTATGGGGGAGCAAAAAGGAGAACTTGCAAATCGCTATTTTACCATGATGATCTGGGTTTCGTTTATTGTAGGTATTGTGCTGTCCATAGTAGGACTTGCTGTAATGAAGCCCATTGCAGTTTTACTGGGAGCTACTGATGGAATGCTGTCACATTGTGTATTGTATGGTTCGATTACAATGGGATTTACTGTTTCGTTTATGCTACAGTATGCACTTCAGGCATTTTTGATTGCAGCAGAAAAACCTAATCTTGGGCTTGTCACTACAGTTGCGGCGGGT
>JAAYYM010000370.1 GCA_012515365.1 Clostridia bacterium | reverse complement strand
GCCTCTGTATGCAAGTTCAAAAGAGCCGTCGCCGTTTATAGTAAGTACACGGGGATCGAGAGCGTTCTCCTCGTACCATGTTCCGGCAACAGGCTTGATATCCTCAGAATTGACGTTTTTGCTTCCGCTTTCTGCAATGATCGTAGTCTTATCGTCAGCAGCAGTTGTATCAGATGGCTGAGCCTCTGCAGTGGCTTCTGTTGTTACTGATGCAGTATCAGTGCCGGATGATGCAGAGGAGCTGCTGGAGTCAGCCTTTCCGCAGGATGCCATTGAAGCTGCCATTGCTAATACTGCGATACAAGATACTAATTTTTTCATATTGATTCTCCTTTTAAAGACATGATTATCTTTTGTCTCTGTTTACAATAATCATTATATCATAAAAAACAGATTTGTAAATGCTAATTATGAAACTGTAATTATTTTTTCTACTTCGTAATTATGTGCAGCCGTGACTGCTGAAAAAACACCGGCTTTTAATCTCTCTGGAAAAGATCTCTTGTATAGACCTTATCTGCTACATCGTCAAGGATATGATCGTAACGGTTTGCAACGATACATCCGCACATTTTCTTGAATTTCTTCAGGTCGTTGACGATACGTGAGCCAAAGAATGTGCTGCCGTTTTCAAGGGTTGGCTCATAGATGACGATAGTTGCGCCCTTGGCCTTGATGCGCTTCATTACGCCCTGGATAGAGGACTGGCGGAAATTGTCGCTGTTGGACTTCATGGTCAGACGGTATATGCCGACAACGACCTGCTTTTCCATGTCACTGTCAAACTGATTGTTGTTGGCGTAGTTATAGCAGCCGGCCATTTCGAGCACACGGTCAGCGATAAAGTCCTTTCTCGTCCTGTTGGACTCAACGATAGCGGTCATCATGTTCTGCGGAACGTTCTGGTAGTTGGCAAGGAGCTGCTTTGTGTCCTTTGGCAGGCAGTATCCGCCGTAGCCGAAAGAAGGATTGTTGTAATAGTCGCCTACACGGGGATCCAGACAAACTCCCTTGATTATATTGGCAGTATTCAGATTCTTTACCTCTGCGTAGGTGTCCAGCTCGTTGAAGTAGCTTACACGGAGTGCAAGGTATGTATTGACGAACAGCTTTGTAGCCTCAGCCTCGGTCGTAGCCATAAACAGAACAGGTATATCAGTCTTGACAGCTCCTTGCTGAAGAAGTGCGGAAAAAGTCTTTGCAGCCTCAGTATTCTTCTCATCAGAGCCGACGATTATACGGCTTGGGTATAGATTGTCATAGAGAGCCTTGGATTCACGGAGAAACTCAGGGCTGAAAATTATGTTGTCCATATCCAGCTTTTCACGTACCTGTGCAGTGTATCCCACAGGGATGGTGGACTTGATAACAACTGTAGGCTTATTTTTCTTTTTGGCAGTGACCTTTTTTATAAGCTCAAGTACAGATTCAACAGCAGAGCAGTCGAAGAAATTAGTTTTCGGATCGTAGTTTGTAGGAGCTGCAACGATAATGAAGTCAGCGTCTTTGTATGCAGACTCGCCGTCAGTTGTAGCTTTGAGTGACAGCTTGCGTGCCTCATGCTCGGCGAGGTATTTCTCGATGTAGTCGTCCTGGATAGGTGAGATCCAGTTGCTGAGCTTTTCGACCTTTTCAGGCACAATATCAACAGCGGTCACATCATTATGCTGAGAGAGAAGAACTGCCAGAGACAGTCCGACATAGCCTGTACCTGCTACAGCTATCTTCTTGCGTTCAACTGCGGCATTCACGGCAGCATCGTCCTCAAACAGGTCTTTGCAGTCAAAGCCCAGCACCTCGGACAGAGCAAGGAGCTGATCCACAGAGGGAGTATACTCCTGTGATTCGAGCCTTGTGAACATAGTGCGGCTGATCCCGGTCTTTTCACCCAGGGCTGTCTGTGAAAGACCCATAGCCTTTCTTTTACTGATAACGGTTCCGGCAAGCTTTTCTAAGGATAAGTGCTTCATGATACTGTACCTCCTATAATAATGTCATACTTAATGACAAAAGACTTTGCGTATGCAACGATTTTATTATATCAGATGTTATTCTGAAAGTCAATGGACTTGACACTGATTTGTGCATAAAGACAACAAAAAAGTCTGGCATCATGTTTGATACTCATATAGCAGTATATGCCAGATACTCGGGGAAGAACCTTTCTGAGGAAAGGTTCTTCCCCGACCCCCTTTCCAAAGACTTTTAATCTAAAATTTTCCCCAGATAGGGCGCACCCATGTAGTTACTACATGGGCTTTTTTAAGCTGTATGATTTCGATTTAATACGAGTTGCTTTTTGTCATTTGGCGGTGTTTTATTTTGCTTTTTTTACGTTAGTATCTTTATTTGCTACTTTATGGATAATTATGGGATAATTATGGGAGACGAAAAATATGCAAAAGTTATACGGAAAATAACTTGTGTATAACCTGAAACTATGATAGAATTCATATATGGTTGATAGGTTATAAGAAACTCCTCATTCGCAAACTGCATTTCTGATAAAAATAATCTATAATGTTGTGAATATAACATTTTGATCTGATAAAGATATATGCTGTTTTAGAGGGATTTTCTGCCTGTTGACTAAACAGTCAAAAGAACAAAAGGAGAATACAAAAATGCTATTAACAAACCCTACTACTTATGAAAACAGTGAAATGAAAGCTCGCTATTATCCTGAAAACCCGCAATTTAAAACTGCGGGAATGGACATTGATGAAACAGAAGCAGCAGCTGTGAGCTTTGTACAGAAACTTGGAATACGTCCTAATCTTAATGGCTACCATCTTCTGATAAGTTCAATAATGCTGGTGATTGAATATCCTGAATTGAAGAAATCGCTCACAAAGGGGCTGTATCCAGTGCTTGCAGTTAAATACGGAAAGAATGTCAAATCTGTTGAACGTAATATGAGAAAGGCAATAGAATCGGCATACGAATATGACCCTGACCGCATATGCTCGCTTTTTTATTACAAAGTCGGAAAACCATATATTTCCGAGGTGCTTTCTCTGGCTGTGGAAATGATAAGGTATAATAAAAAATAATTTTAGAATAATTCAGTATGTTTTGTAACAAAATAATTGATTTTACAACCTCAGGGAAATTCCCTGAGGTTGTTGTTGTGATGAGAAATGTGAAGCGTTGATTGTTTTATATTGATTGATAAAAATCGAAAAAGTATTTTAACTGACCAACTGTTATGAGTATTAATAAAAGTTGACTTTTTTGTTATTTTGTGATATGATATAGCTTAACTTAATTGTACTAATGATTCTTGAATGATTTAATCAAATCTAACGTAACATTTTATAATATAAGGAGTTTTGCAATGGAAATCAACAAACTTAAACGTGACACTGTCGAGAGACTGCGTAAAGTCAAAAGAGATAATGGTCTGACTATATCACAGATTATGGATATGCTTGAAAAAAAGAACTGTTATATTTCTGAAGCTACAATAAAGCGTGTTTTTGCTGAGAATAATGATGCTGTAAACTTTAAATATCAGAGTACGATCGCACCTTTGGCTGATGTGCTTCTTGAAATATACAATGATGACAGTGGTTCTCAGGATGTATCAGCGCTTAAAGCACTGATACATGACAAGAACGAAATGATAAGCATTCTGGTGGTTAAAAACGAGGAGATCCGTGCAGATTATGAAAAACGGATAAGCCATTTGCAAAAACAGATAGACACGCTTGAAGAACACTTGCTATTTAGAGAAAGGCAGATTGATAAGAAAGACGATATAATCACAAAGCTGCTTAGTAAGGTCGTTGAGTGATAGATTGAAAAACAGTAAATAGATGTGTAAGTGGATTGCAGGTGTTTTTTAGTAAATAGAAGCTGATATAATGCTGTTCACGATATACGTCAGCGAGGTATATCTTTAGAAGAGCAGGTGGTCTTCCTGTACTTTATGCAAGCCTTTGAAAAAAGTCTGAAAAAATCAGTCAACTGTGGTAAGATATAAATAATATCACAGTAGACTGATTTTTTATGGTAAACAACTTATCAAAAAACTAATGTTAAGGCGTTTTAAATATGATATTTAATGGAGAATAAATTGAAAAACTGACTGGCGGCGAACTTTTTTCGATTGAATTACTTCACGAATAATCAAAAAATTACCGGAAATACTAACCTAACAAAGATAATGTAATTTGGAGGCGTTGATATGAAAGCAACTGGAATAGTAAGACGTATAGATGATCTCGGCCGTGTCGTTATACCAAAGGAGATACGCCGGACTATGCGTATCCGGGAGGGCGACCCCTATCGTACAGTGTTGACACGGGAATGGGATTTTTGCATATCAATGCTGGAGTTGGGGCAGAGGTTACATATCAGCTTAGGAAAAGATGCTTAAATTGATACGAAAAAATAGCATTATACTTATATATTGCCTTTTATTTTAGTGGTGGTGGAATTTTAAAAATGGTGAGAGTATTTTATTGCTGGACAGTCTAATAAATGTAAAGGGTATATCATGCTGCATTGATCAAAGCAATAAAAAGAGAGAGGGGGGAGATGCTATTATAATATTTATGGAAATACGGGTATAATCAAATCAATAAAAGCTTTAGTTCATTTGCAGTATCATATAAATAATTATTAAGGAGAAGACTATGAAAAAAAGTATTACAAGAAGCATTGCATTTATCACGACATTATTTATGATCGTAATGATTACACCGTTCACATTAAAAGAAATGATCGTGTCAGCAGCATCGGGCCCTTCAAATAAGAGTTCAAATATAGCGTATACTTCAACAACGCTTACATGGAGCGGATTTGATAAGACAACTCCGTTGACAATAAGTGTAAGCAACAGTTCAATGATAACCGATTATTCTTTTAATGGAAATGATACATTTACTATTAGGGTCAGCCAGAATAACTCCTCTTCATCAAGAACAGGATATGTTTATGCAAAAAAGAGCGGTAAGACAGTTGCTAAATATACAATTATTCAGGCTGGAAAACCACATACCCATTCCTGGAGCAACTGGGAAACTTCCAAAGAGCCTGGCTGCACAACTACAGGTTCTAAGTACCGTACTTGTTATTGCGGAGCAAAGGAAACCCAGATGATATATCCGCATGGCCATTATATGCAAACTTTGGAACATACCGATGCAACGTGTGAAAAACCAGCAACTATATTGATGAAATGTAAATATTGTGACTATCACTTTACAACAACTATCGGAAAAGCTAAGGGGCACATAATGTCTTATTCATACGATGATAGCAGAGATATGATAATCGGAAGGTGCGCAAGAGGGGATCTATATGATAAAAATGTGACTTACGAAGATTATTTAGATTATGAAAATATTTCAGACAATGTAGCTAACAGAGAAAAATATTTTGATATAGTTTTTTCTGCGTGTAAGAACATTAATAAAAATGCAGCTCAGATCGAATCAGAGTTTTACAAAATAGAGGGTTCATATGAAAAAATAATGCATGAGATAATAGATGATACAAATGGGTTGCCTTCTCTTACACCTACTGGTGGCAATGTATTTGAGGTTTTTGACCAATTAAACACTTATCAGATGATTTTTCAGGATAGCAACATATTAAACTATTATGAATGGATGCAGTTTGGATGTTCTGTATTTAGAATAATTACTGGTAAGGGTAATGTAAACGATTACATGACATCAATAGGAAAGCTGGTTTCCTGTGTGGATAAGTATAACATCTATTCTACTCAGTTGGCAGTGATAGAGGAAGAACTTGGTAAAATGGTAAAAATAGTTGCGGAGCATTATGGGCAAATGTATCTTGCTATGGTTTGGGATATGCCAATAGAGAAGTGTAACGATAAATTAGTTGGTAATATGAGCCTCTATGAATTGATAGAATATGAGCCGGAAATTAAAGCTTCTTTTAGGAGTTTGGATAAAAAAAAGGCAGATGAAGCGTATGACTACATAGTTGCATACAAAAGATGTTATATAGATTTTCTTATACTAAACCCTAAAATGACCTTTGAAGAATATCGAGATTTAATTAATAATGGTAAGCAATATCTTGAAGAAGCATTAAGCCAAATTTTTTGTGTTTGATAGATTATCTTAATAGCTAATGCTCTCTTAATATGAAAAAGAGTACAACAGCATAAATGTTGTTGTACTCTTTGCTTTTTTTACCTATTATACGTTGTTATGTAAATAAATGTCATAAAATATCAATTGACATCAATTTATCATTGTGATAAAATTTGAATGTGATAAACGGAGGTGTTAAGATCCGGGAAAACTAACAATCAAATATTCAAACTGATTATCAACAACACAACTTACAACGATATTAAAATTTTGGAGGAAAAATGTTTAAGAAATTACTATCAGCAGTATTATTAGCAGTTACAGTCATTGGAACGATACCGCACATACCTGCAAAAGCCGAAGAACCAGAACTTTACCCCTATACTTTATTTGCAGGCTCCTGTGAAGATGGAGCCATTACTATTAATTCGGATAATGTTTGTATCAACGGAAGCATTGCAACAAACGGAATGATATTGAGCTCATAGTAAATGTATAAAATATTCAGCAATAAGTTATTTGCGCTCAGACTTGTGATATCACAATAACCACTGACAATGTTGTAATATGGACTAAAAGTGGACTGTATAGGTGGTGATTTTAATGGCTAAAATTATATGCAAATGTGGCTGCTTACTGAGTAATAGTGAAT
>JAAYYM010000369.1 GCA_012515365.1 Clostridia bacterium | reverse complement strand
TCTTTCTGGATATTCCTTGTCGAGTTCGAAGTGTAAGACGTCATAATATATTTAATAATTTTTCTAACAAATACATTCCCCTGACACGTACTTACTATAGTATTAATGAACTTCGGAAGAATCCACCTGATGCAGATATGTATATTGCGGGTAGTGATCAGATTTGGAATACGACTTTTCGAAATGGAACTGATTCTGCGTATTACCTTGATTTCGGATTGAAGGATACGAGGAGAGAGAGTTTTGCTGCAAGTTTTGCTACCGAACATCTGGTGCCATCAGCCTATGAATTTGTAAAGGAAAATTTGAAGAGATTTGATAAAATAACAGTTAGAGAACAATCAGCATTAAAAATACTAGAAGAGTTGGGCTTTCAGGGTACATTACAAGACGACCCTGTTTTCTTGTTAAGCACAGAGGAATGGGATGATATTGCTGATGGCACTGGTGCGGGAGAAAAATATGTGCTTGTTTATGATTTCTATGCTGATTTGCAAATTCAAAAAAAAGCACAATCTATAGCTAAAGATGGAAATTGCAAGATTTATGCTATATGTCACAACAAACTATCATACGCTGATAAGAATTTCGTTTATTCAGGTCCTGAGACTTTTGTGTCATTAATCAAGCATGCATCTCATGTAGTAAGCAACTCTTTCCATGGTACGGTTTTTGCCATGATTTATCATGTTCCCTTCACAGTGACTGACCGTCCTGATGGTTTAAATATTAGAATGCACGATTTATTAGAGAGAATGGAGACAGGGATTTTTTCAACAGAAGTGACATCACAAAAAGAATAGCTGCATATTCAAGCCAAGTTCCAACATTGGTTGTGGGTTATTCGGTCAAAGCTCGTGGGATTGCTCGTGATATTTTTGGAACAGAAACGAATTACGTGTTGCCTGTCCAGTCTTTATCTTCAGAGAATGAACTTGTGGAATCTTTCAAATGGTTATACACACATGAGGAAGGAATAAAAGAGCATTATGCCAAAGTGATACCTCAATATATAGATGAGGTGTATCAAATAAAAGAAAAAATGGGGGAAGGGTGAAAGTGTGTATTACGACCAATAATATGCATACATTAAAGTGGGTTCGACGAATTTTCCATGCCCTGCCTCAATTATATTAGAAAGGGCAAATAAAAGCAGATGTGAAAGAGAAAGAAATGGAAGAGGAATCCATGCATTTTGTACCTTCCATGCTCGAAGCGTTCTTCATGCTCCAACAAACAATTGTTCAATGACCAACGGACAATGCTTCAAGTGCCCATGAACAATGGTGCGTTTTTGATCAGATAAGTGTTGAACTATTGGTTATTCATAGATGGTTGTATATAAATAAGATATAAAGATTGTTGGGGATTGGCGTGACATCGTTCTTTTTCTCAATTCGTCAAACTTACGTTATATGAGAAATGACCATAATCCTTCTATAAAGTTCTTTTGTGTGCTTGTGTTAAAATCTACGATATAAAATGTTAGTCTATACAGATAGAATCTTGGAATTGTTTGGGACATCGGGTAAGATATACCGATTTGACATCTATTCTTTTGATTCGTTTGATGATTTGAAAACGGCATTTAAGCAGAAATTCCCGGCGTTGTATCTGTTTACTAAGATAGGGACGGATGGAGAGAATTGC
>JAAYYM010000368.1 GCA_012515365.1 Clostridia bacterium | reverse complement strand
TGTGTTGCACTATGATTTTTACATGTATCCATACGATTGGATTCATCTACCATAAGAGTTGCTGTATCACCTGTTTTAAACATGCCTTTTACAACTGTACCAATATGTCCGATTTTTCCACCTGGTACGATAATGGTATCCTCTACCTGGAATTCACCATCGTCTGTTGTAATGATTCCTTTATCTGCACACTGTCCACCCTTTGTAGCATAAAACGGTGTTTCCTCTACAATGATCGTTCCGATCTCTCCATCTGTCAAAGCTTCTACGATTTCATCTTTCGTTGTAAGCGCAATGATTTTAGAATTGTGTTTTAATCTGTCATAACCTACAAATGATGACTTAAGAGCTGGATCAAGCTGCTCGTAAATAGTCGCATCAGCACCCATATAATTAGATTCTTTACGCATATTTCTTGCCAGATCTTTTTGTGCTTTCATTGCAACTGCAAACGCTTCTTCATCAACACTTGCATTTTTTTCTTCCATAATCTCTTTTGTCAGATCAAGTGGGAACCCATATGTGTCATGAAGCTTAAATGCATCCTCTCCTGACAGCTGGTTCTTTCCCTGCTTCTTCATTTCCTCATACATATCATTGAGGATAGCGAGTCCCTGATCAATTGTTTTATTAAATTTAGTTTCTTCTTCTGTCAGTACTTTGAAAATGAATTCTTTTTTCTCGAACAATTCAGGATAACCGTCTTTAGAACCTTCGATCACAGTTTCTGAAAGCTTTGCAAGAAACATTCCGTTGATCCCAAGTAATCTGCCATGACGGCTTGCACGGCGAATAATTCTTCTAAGTACATAACCTCTTCCTTCATTAGAAGGCATAATTCCATCTGAAATCATAAAAGATGCTGAACGGATATGATCTGTTACAATACGAATGGATACATCCCATTTATGTTCTTTTTTATATTCTTTTCCAGCTAATTCACATACCTTCTCACGTAATTTGAGCAATGTGTCAACATCAAAAATAGAATCGACATCCTGTACGACTGTCGCAAGTCTTTCAAGTCCCATTCCAGTATCGATATTTTTCTTTTCAAGCTCTGTATAGTTTCCTTTTCCATCACCATCAAACTGTGTAAATACATTATTCCAAATCTCAATATAACGATCACATTCACAGCCTACTGTGCAGTCAGGTTTTCCACAGCCATATTTTTCTCCACGGTCATAATATACTTCAGAGCATGGTCCGCATGGTCCTGATCCATGTTCCCAAAAATTATCCTCTTTGCCAAAACGGAAAATACGTTCCGGTGCAATGCCGATTTCATTCTGCCAGATAGAAAATGCTTCATCATCATTTTCATAAACAGATGGATATAGACGATCCGGATCAAGTCCCACAACCTGCGTCAAAAACTCCCATGTCCATGCAATTGCTTCATGCTTAAAATAATCGCCAAATGAAAAGTTTCCAAGCATTTCAAAGAACGTTCCATGTCTGGCTGTTTTTCCGATATTTTCAATATCTCCTGTCCTGATACACTTCTGGCAGGTCGTCACTCTATTTCTTGGCGGAATTTCCTGTCCTGTAAAATAAGGCTTTAAAGGTGCCATTCCTGAATTGATCAAAAGCAGACTGTTATCATTATGAGGAACCAGCGAAAAACTCTTTAATGCCAGATGTCCTTTACTCTCAAAAAACTCTAAAAACATTTTTCTTAATTCATTAACTCCATATTTCTCCACGAATCTTTCCTCCGTATTTAAGATTGTTTCATTATAGTAAGGTTTAAGTTCCTTGTCAAAGTATATTCTTATTAATAGATAGGTTTGATATTCTCGTCAAAGCATAGGTTTGATTTACAAAAGATGAACGCCTCGTTCTGTTGCATAAGTAATCACATCTTCAGGCCAGATTGAACTCTGTACCTCACCAATATGTGCTTTTCTTAAAAAGAACATACAGATTCTTGACTGTCCGATCCCACCTCCGACTGTATAAGGAAGTTCTCCATTTAACAATGCACTCTGGAATGGAAGCTTCGCACGCTCTTCACAGCCTGCTGTTTTAAGCTGTGATTTTAGTGCACTCTCATCTACTCGGATACCCATAGAGGAAAGTTCTAATGCAAGATCAAGTACCGGATAATATACAATGATATCTCCGTTTAAGCTCCAGTCATCATAGTCAGGGGCTCTTCCGTCATGCTTTTTACCTGATTTAAGCTCTCCACCAATCTGCATTAAGAAAATTGCTCCATATTCCTTTGCAGCTTTATTTTCACGTTCCTTTGCGCTAAGCTCAGGATAACGGTCTTCCAATTCCTGTGTCGTAATAAATGTGATTTCTTCCGGTAAGATTTTTTTGATTTCCGGATATCTGGAATTGACAAACACTTCTGTATTTTTAAGTGCTTCATATACATGATTAACAACATGTTTAAGGTTATCCGTCGTACGTTGTTCTTTTGTAATGATCTTTTCCCAGTCCCACTGATCTACATAGATGGAATGCAGATTATCAGTATCCTCATCTCTTCTGATTGCACTCATATCTGTATAAAGACCTTCTCCAACCTCAAACCCATATGTTTTTAACGCCATTCGTTTCCATTTAGCAAGCGAATGTACGATTTCAACAATCGCATCGTCTTGCTCTTTGATCCCAAAACTTACCGGCCGCTCAACACCATTCAAATTATCATTCAGTCCTGATTCCGGTTTTACAAACAAGGGCGCCGAAACTCTGGTCAGTTTAAGTTCCTTTGCCAGCGCTCTTTCAAAATAATCCTTAACATCCTTGATCGCTATTTCCGTTTCCTTTATTGTGCCACTGCTTTTATAGTTTTCCGGAATTATAATATTCTTCATTCTATATCCTGCCTTTCATTATGATGTCATTTCTCAATTCTTCAATCTCACACTGACTTCACCTGACATCAATTTTTCTGTTTTTCCATCATTTGATTGTACTACAAGTCTGGCGCATTCGTCTATATCTAATACAGTCGCAATGACATTTTTTTGTTCTTTTTGATAAGTAATCTCTTTTCCGATCAGGCAAGACTGTTCCCTGTATACGTTTAAGTACTTTTTATCCATCAGATTTTGATAATAATAGAAAAACCGATTCCACACCTGCGCAATCAGTTTGTTTCTTAGATTTGAATCATATTCTGTATGAAACAAGGAATCAGCTACTTTCTTAACTTCTTCATCAAACAGATCTGTTTTGGTTCCGACATTGATACCAATCCCAAGCACTGCATAAGATAAGCCCTTGCTTTTCATGTCAAAGGCTCCCTCTGTCAAAATACCGCATATTTTCTTTCCATTTAAAAATATATCATTCACCCATTTGATAGAAGTATGAATACCGGTCACCTGTAAGATTGCTTCATAAACAGCTACCGCCGCCGCTGTTGTAATAAAGAGAGAATCTTCTACGGAAAGCTTGGGTCTTAACAGCATGCTCATATAAATCCCTGTTCCCATAGGGGAGCAAAACTTCCTTCCAAGTCTTCCTTTTCCCGCAGTCTGCTCCTCAGCCACCAGTAAATACCCTTCCGGTTCTCCATCTACAGCTGCATTTTTCACCAGCTCATTGGTAGAAGAAACACATTGTTCGATTTGAATCTTAACCGGGCCTATTCCATCATTTAAGTAGGACTGAATCTGATTGACACAAAGATGATCAATTAACTGCTCTTTATCTGTCATTTTGTAATATACTCTCCCATTTCCTGTTCTGATAATTCTCCGTACAAAAGCTCATAAGTACGAAAATTATCTTCTGTATATAAGATAAGACCATCGTTTGAATAAACAAGTCTCTTTTTTCCTCTGCTTCTGGCATAAAGTGTATTGATATCGCACTCATAATAGATGCGTCCGTTTTTCACCGGCAAACGCTGCCTCTCATCTTTAAAGAGGTCGCCTCCGATACACTTTCCCGGTGCATAAGGATCAAGGAAGCCACTTCTCCAGCCCTTATCCTTTGCTTGTGTTGTGGTGATATAATTTTCAGGAAGCTTTCCAAATCGATCCAGATAAGCAGCAACTTCTGTTTTCGTATAGTATTCTACGGCTTCATCTAATTCATTTTCATTATCTGATACTTCATTGCAGCGTTCATTTGCCGTTACTCGTGGAGTGAACCGGTAGATCAGATAGGTTCCCACTCCATATCCTGCCAATAATATTACAATCGCTAAAAGCATCCAGTACTTAATTCTAATTCTTTTCCCCATTTACAACTACCCCTCTAATACATCATATTCAGCATCTGCCTGACAGATCCAGCAATTCACTTAGTGAATTCATGATCGTAACACACGAATACTCTGAAAATTCTTCTTTTGTCGTTGCCCCTGTTAAAACAGCTGCAAAGTCAACACCGGCATGTTGCGCTGTCTTGGCATCAATCACGCTGTCTCCGATGTATAAGACATCTTTTTTGTCTACAGACAACTTCTTCAATGCATAAAGCAACCCATCTGGTGCAGGCTTTGGCGTAGTGACCTGATCTCCGCCAACAATAATATCCAGCAGAGGAAGTGCCTGCTCCTTGTTAAACTGATCTTTAATCCTATATGCCAGTTTGGTTGATATGATGCCTGCCATACTCTGATGATCCTTTATGTATGTAAGAACCTCCAATGTATCCGGATAAAACTCTGTATTTTTAGTCATAACATCATCTGCTTTTGTTACAAACTCAGCACGATACTGCCTGATTTTTTCAAGATTATGCTCTCCGGTAAGTTTGATAAAAGCATCCTCTAATGTCATACCAATGGTTCGTTTGATTGCAATTTCCGGAATATCAGTCAACCCCAGTCCGTCTAGTACATGTCTGAAACATTTAAGGATTCCTTTTTCGGAATTTGCTAATGTATAATCAAAATCAAATAAGTACAGTTTGTATTTCATTTTATCCCGTCTCCCATTGCACTATGATTATAGCCATTTTACCACAATTCTCCTATTAGGAAAAGTAAACTTCAATTATTTTTATGTTTAATTTTATTTTTGTTTAATAAATCGTCCATTTTCTGGTCACAATTTCTGTCTATACTAACATTATCAAATGAAGTTAGCGAACGGACATGTACATACTAAAACTCATACATCTTGGAACAGGTCTGGCGCGTTAGCTTCGACAAACAACAACTTCCCTTTATATAGATTTTCTCCTTTACGAAGAGGATGCCCATCCAACAGGCATCCTCTTTTATTGAAGCAATTATTTGATTGTAACATTTATTTTTTTATAACGATTTTTACATTTATGGTCTGAGGGTTGGCATTTTTCAGAATATCCTTCGGTGTAACTTTCAGGCAAAGATTATAAGTGCCCGGCTTCATGTAAGTCATCAGCCTGTATTTGAATTTTGCAATTCCATCATAGTAGTCTGTGCCTGGCTGATCATAGCTGATTGCCTTTGCAAGTGCCGGAGTCGTTTTGTCAAAGTCAACTTCTACCTTTTCAACCTCTACTCCTGCTGGAGATGCATATTTGATTTCAATTGGCATTCCGACTCTGATTGAATTTTGATAGATGGTCGTATTTCCGGATGCATTGATCTTTAGTTTTGACTGAACCGGCTTAATGGTGCATTCCTAGCCATATTGGAATTTAAATAGATTATCATCATCATCAATAAAGGCAGAATTCGCAACTAATTTGACTTTATAGCTTTTATTTGACTTTAAGTCAGCATCCGGTTTTGCCATAATTTTCACACACGCCGGTTCTTGATATGCTTCACTGATTGTCTGTATGATAAACTTATCACTATCTTTTCCCTGTAATTCAAAATCTATTATTTCATTATTATAATACCTATAATTTTTACTTCCCATTACTGTATATGTGATAGCACTATCTTTCAAAGAAAGATCTATTTTTCCACTGTTTTTTGTAATCAGGATCGGTTCCTTATCATCGTAAACAGTAACCGTTAATTTGAATGGATCCAATTCTATCTCTTTGTCATCGAGAATAGACATAGCAACTGGTACAATCGAATACTTATATGAGCCTGGCTTTACATCCTCAGTCAGATAAGCCTGAATACCATCAGCAATTATTCTGATTCGAATACCATCAACATCTATACTCATTTTCCCAAAATTTGTAGGAGTTTGATCTAATAGCTTTATGCCACAGATCACATAATGCTTTCCACTCAACATAAGGTTCGTCGTTGGGTAATCCACATATAAGTTTTTGGGGGATTCTTCTGTTGCAGGTATCACAGCATTTTTATTAATCAACAATTTATTTGTTGCAAGCTTGACTGTCGGTTTTTGATTTTCCACCTTTACTGTTATAGAAATTCTGGAAAGCTTTTCACCGGTTTTAAGGGCTGGCGTCAAATAATACTGGTAATTCCCATTCGCAGGCAGATCATTTGTATCCTTAAACTGCGCTGAAACTATTCCATCATCATAATCCAAAAACAGTTTATCTGTATTCACTTTTTGACTTGCCTTTGCAGGCGTAATCGTACAACTAAATGGGAACTTATAGTTTGGCATATTACTGATCAAGTTAAGATCCACATGATCTTTTCCGAGCGAATTCAACTTTAATATGTTCGTACTGGCTTTAAAAGTAGGAAGTTTCTTTCCTACTGTCAATTTGTGCTGTACAGCTATCGGTGTCAGCCAGTTGGATTCCTGTACCAGCAATTCTACCTTTACTTCACTCTTCCCATTTGAAAATTTTCCATCTTCATTTAGAATTGGTTTCAGATAGATCTCACCATTTTGGTCAATTATCTGTGCAAACATTTGACTCTTTTCAGAAATAGTAACTGCATCGACTGCTATCGGTACAGTTTTCTTATTCATTGTCTTAGTAATTTGTAAAGGTGCACTTCCATCACCATACAAAGTTGTTGAATTACGATTTTGTTTAATCACAGGTTTTTTGGTAACCGTACTGATTTTAAATGGTTTTTTTATTTCGACCTTCCAGCCATCCAAGGAAAATACAACTGTAGCATCTAAATCAGGTTTGCCATCTGTATGGGAATAATATAAAGTAAATTTACCATTTTTGAATTGATCCGCACCAAATGTAGCCGTATCATCAAGTCGAGACCAGTTAATCACTCCATCGTTTGAAGAAACAAATACATTTACGCTACTGTCTTTATCAAACAAATCAAACTTTGCTTCCTGCTTGATTGTTATTCGCGGCAATGTCTTTTTTGCCACAAGTGTAAATGGCACAACATAAGGTGTCGTCTTAAACTCATCTGTGTACAGATACAAATCAACAGGATATTTACCGTCTGCAACATCTTGATCTGCAAATACTGCAAGTTCAGATAACTCCTGATTATTATCTGCTCTGAAACGTTCAGATTTTTTTCCGTTTTCGCGTATCTCAACTGTATAAATCTTATTTTCATCAGTTGGGTATATCTTCATTGTTCCACTAATCTCT
>JAAYYM010000367.1 GCA_012515365.1 Clostridia bacterium | reverse complement strand
GCTCGGGGATCTTTCATTTATGTGGGGCTGCTTTTTGACTGTACAGTTCCTCAACCATTTTTTGTTGTGATTTAGTATAAAAAATCTCTTCAGCGCATAGACTCTGCGGAATGATTGAAATTGTTAAATAAAAAATAAGTGGTTGACAGAATTTTGTCAAAAATACAAGCCTGTAAATGCCAATTCTAAGCCATTTGTGAGTCCTGGTTTTGAGACGAGGGGAATTGAAAAAGAAGAAGGCCTTTTAGTGATTTTTGCTGAAATGCGAAAATGGCTGTGTTTTGCGGTATTCTGCGATTTTACTTTTAGTGGCTTCAAGTGATTTTGGGCAGCTTTTGGTACAAATAAGTGGTAAACAAGTGGTTGGAATAGCGCTATTCTACGTTGAAAGCGGAATATGGCTGCTCAAAATAAGTGGTCATATCCCGACGGAGCTTCCTTTGTATATTTTGCATTAAAAGAAAACTCAATATGCAATTTGTAATTTAATATGTAGCATCGGTGTGTGTTTTCGTCCATTGCTTCATATGGTGAAATCACCGAAATATAAGGCTGTGCTGTTTGGATAGACTGGCGGAAGAGATGGCTTGATTATGATATAGAGATGTGGTATAATGATAGAAAAGCGAGGTGAGAGCGTTGAAATATACACTTATGCATAAGAATATAGCTGTTGCAGACATTGAAATAGATGAAGCTATTGGTGGTATTAGCGTAATTGATAATTTATCAGCAAAAGAGCATCTACCGATCGGTGTTGTGCATCCGCTTCATCATAGCGAAAGCATTGACCGATACGCATTGAATCAGTGGTGGGCAGGCAGGTCAATTCCTGCGAGTAGAATGGGCGTTGAAGATGCTTTGGAAAAGCTCGGTGTATATAATTCTAAGCTGCTTCTTACGAAATGTCTCGGCCTTAGTTTATCTGATCATTACTGGATAAAGCCTTACGGAAGCGATATGACCTGGGAAGATGTAAATTTCTTTGACAACGATTTCTCAGATGATATAGGTGATGTTCTTTTCGGTACAAGTGATAAGAATGCTGGATTCGATTTTCTGTCGCCGGATAATACTTCTGACGGTAATCTGAAAAAACGCTGGAAGATCATTGACGGCAAACGTTGTCTTTTGAAATCAGGCTCCAATCCATATAGTCAGCAGACCTTCAATGAGGTTATCGCTTCAAAAATAATGAATAGACTTGGAATAGATCATGTGCCTTATTCGGTAACGTGGATAAATGATGAACCATACAGTTTGTGCGAGGATTTTGTAACGAAGGATACTGAACTCATCAGTGCATGGAGAGTACTCCAATTGAGAACAAAAGCAAATCATGAAAATGAATACCTTCACTACGTTAATATCTGTCGGGAACTCGGGATAGATATAGTATCTTCCCTTGACAAGATGATAGTTCTCGACTATATTATAGCAAACAAGGACAGGCACTTCAATAACTTCGGACTTCTGCGTGATGCTAATACCCTTGAATGGCTTGGTGCTGCTCCCATATTCGACAGCGGAACTTCACTCTGGTATGATAGGTTAACTTCACGAATACCAATCAATGGCGTTAATTGTAAGCCATTCAAGAAAACACACGGCGAGCAGTTAAAACTTGTATCTTCCCTTGAATGGTTCGATGCTTCAAAACTCGATGGTATCGAAGATGAGATACTTGAAGTGTTCAGTGAAGATAAGGCGGCTCAGTATATTGATACTGAACGTGCTAAGACCATAGCTGCTGAGGTCAGAAACAGGATAGAAGCTGTTGAAAGCATGGCGATGAGCTATACACAAAGCTATGACATCTCCTCCACCGAGGGTGATGTTGAAGAAGATGTAGCTGAGAGCTACGGAATGAAAATGGAATAAGGCAATGAGGAGCCTGCGAAAGGACTGAGCTAATATAGAAGTTTTATCCAAACAACGTAAGCGCCAACCAATCCCAGCCCTTCCGTCAAACTGAAAAAGATGCTAAAATATACTCACAGCAAAAATCTGAAAGGAGCTGTGAGTATGATGACTACAAAAGAAGAAAAACGGGAGCTGATTCATAGGCAATGGAAGGAACAGATTGCAGAATGTGAAAGCAGTAATATGCCGGTCAAGGAATGGTGTGCTGAAAACGGAGTGAATCTGAACACTTTCTACGCCCGAATCTCGGCATTAAAGAAAGACAAGCTGAAACAAAGTGTACAACAAACTCAGGAAATCGTTCCATTAAGCGTAATTCAGGAGAATAATACAGCAGATTCAGAAACAGCATTTGTTCCGGTTGTCCGCCCACACGAAAACATCGTTATTCGTAAAAACGGAATAGAGATCATACTTCCGCCTGATGTTTCGGAGAATATGGTATATTCGCTGCTCAGAGGACTGAAACAATGCTGAAGAACCTGAAATCCGATAATATCTACATTGTCTGTGGACATACGGATATGCGGAAGTCAATTGACGGACTTGCAGGAATAGTGCAGCAGAAGTATAACCTTGATCTGTTCGATAGTAGTGCATTCCTGTTCTGCGGAAGACGCAGAGACAGACTGAAAATATTGTTGTGGGAAGATGATGGATTTCTCTTGTTGTATAAAAGACTTGAGGACGGTAAATTCAACTGGCCCCGAAACGAACAGGAAGTCCGCAGTCTGACCCGTGAGCAATATATATGGCTAATGCAGGGATTATCTGTTGACCAGCCGAAAGCAATCAAAAAAATTGAAGGCGGAGTAGATATCTGCTAAGTTTTACACAGTAGAAATTCATAGAAATGTGGAATATATTTTTCAACTAAAAAATGCTCTTTTCCTTGAATGAAAAGGCATTCTATGGTATAATAAAAGTACCACAGATGACCTGATATCGAGGAAAGGAGCATTTTATCATGACGTATGAAGAGCTGAAAAAGCATACGAAGATTCCTTGCAGAAATGCTCCGAGCTTGAAAAAGAAATCGAGAATAAAGATCTTCGTATCGAGCATCTGACCGAATTTCTGATAAAGCGAAATAAAATGCTTTTCGGGCAGAAAAGCGAAAAAGGTAAATATATATGCGACGGACAGTTATCACTGGATGGAATGGTTCTATGCCGTGGAGTGAATCATTGCCTGATTTTTGCAGACAGGAATATGATGAAATAAGACAATAAGCAAAGAGAAGTCCTCGAAATGATTTCGAGGACTTGTTTTTGGAAAATATATGCTCTGAATAAATGGCGGTTACTCTACTTGACAGGGGGCAGGTCAAATCTGGCGGTTATTTTACCGATATTATTATTTCTGAAATATTTTTGGAAATCTATGTGACACTTTATGTTTAGCTGACGATATTATATATTGAAAGCTGCCGGAAGCTTAACCGGACCGGTGCACAGGTCATACCAACAGAAAGGATGGGAACATTTTGAACGGTGATGATTATGAAAAGATACTGAAACGCAGCCGCAGAGAAGCGCATCAGCTGCTTTTCGATGAATACTACAATTATGTCGGCACTATTGTTTTCAATCAACTTAGAAACGTCGGCAGCGCTGAGGATACCGAAGAATGCATCAGTGACGTATTTGCGAAGATGTTT
Source organism: Clostridia bacterium (assembly GCA_012515365.1). The sequence continues at coordinate 638 of JAAYYM010000367.1, read as the reverse complement.
TTCGTTCTTGAAGATCAGCCTGTAACAGGCGATATGAAAAAATTTATAGCAATGATAGCCAAAAGAACGAGCATCGACCGTTTCAGAGCGCTTTCCAAAAGAAAAGAAATATCAATATCGCCGGATGACGAAATGTTTTCCGACATCAGTTCTGACGATGATACGGTGGCTGAGAATGAAAGAAGCGAACTTCAGAAGATAGTGGCGGAATGTGTTTGTTCTCTCGGAGAACCTGACTCTACCATAGTTTTCCGGAAATACTACTACAATCAAACATCAAGCCGGATAGCAGAGCTTCTTTCCATGAAGCCGTCCGCAGTACGAATGAGATTAAAACGTGCCGTTGAACGGCTGCGTACCGCTCTCGCTGAAAGAGGCATAAAGGAGGATTTGCTGTGAAAAAATTTGATCTCGGTATTCTTGATAATGCAGATGATGATGTAATTGAAAAGCTCCCCCCTTATTCGTCAGACGAAGAAACAAGAAAGAGCGTATTGGCAATGAGTGAAAAGAAATTTGATGAACTTATGAACGAAAAGAAAGATGAAAAAAATAATAAATACTCAGTATCCGTATCAGGTGTGGAAAAATACCGTAAACCTGTATGGCATAGGGTACTATCTACGGCAGCAGCTGTC
>JAAYYM010000366.1 GCA_012515365.1 Clostridia bacterium | reverse complement strand
AGGTTTTATCCGTTTCGATTCTTCAGAGGAACTCCTTGTACCCAAAAAATTCTTTGAAGAATGGCGTGATGGTTGTCAATATGATGTAGAGCTTCAGTTCAGTAAACCTTTGATAGATTCTGAAGAATTATCCAAGTACAGGTACGATGTCAGTATCGTGAAAATTGGTCCTAAAAAGAATAAAAATGACTATAAGCCTTCCAATATTGGTTGGTCATATTTGAAAGATTTCGAATATACTGCAAATGAAGCAATCGATAACGACACAACTGCGTACATAATTTATACCAGCGGATCAACAGGTGATCCCAAAGGAGCAATAGTCAGCCACGGAAGTCTTCTCAATCTGACAGATAGTATTATCAATACAGTATATGATACTGTATGTGAAAATCCACCTTTTACAGTAGCATTGCTGGCATCATTCTCTTTTGATGCCTCACTTCAGCAAATTTTCCCGTCTATTCTGGCAGGACACACTCTGCATATTATTTCTGATGAAATGCATAGGGACCCGGCTGCACTTCATGAATACATTGAAAAGAATTCCATCTGTATCTGTGATGGAACACCAAGCTTTTTCTCCTTATTGCTTGATTATTGGGTGGAGCATCAAAAAAGTTCATCTCTGACACACATCATCCTTGGTGGTGAAGTGTTGAGAGCTGATCTTCTGAAGAAATATTATTCAATCGGTAAACACAGTAATAATAAAATATTCAATGCATACGGTCCTACTGAATGTTGTGTAGATGCATCACTTTTCGAATGCAATTTTAATAATCATCAGGAATACCCAAGTGTTCCAATTGGTTATCCTGTTGCAAATACAGAATTTTCCATACGAGGCAAAAGCGAAGAAACTCTTCCGGACTCTATTCCAGGTGAATTATGGATAAGCGGAGCTGGAGTTGGAAAGGGTTACTTTGGTGACAGAGTTCTAACAGATAGTAAATTCATCGAACGTGAAGGCAAAAGATGGTATCGAACCGGCGATGTGGTAAGACGGCTAAGTCAGGGATCTTACTGTTATGTTGGAAGAATGGATCAGCAGGTCAAAATCGGTGGATACCGGATTGAAATTGGTGAAGTTGAGTCTCAATTGAACTTGTGTCCTTTTGTTAAACAGGCTGTGGTGGTTGCAGATGATTTTGGAGGAAATGGGATAAAAACTTTGGCGGCCTATATAATTCCAAATACTGATTTTGACAAAAAAAAGATACGTGACTATCTGTCCGCTCATATTCCAGCCTATGCTATTCCGGGTCATTTTATTGAAATGAGTTCTCTGCCGGTTAGTGTAAGCGGTAAAATAGATAAAAGAAGCCTGCCAACTCCGCATTTAGCTGAAGCAAATCAAAACAAGAATATGCAATCTCCAACTACAGAAACAGAGATCAGGATAGCCAGTATCTGGGAAAAACTTCTTGGGCATACAATAACCGATGTGAATAGTGACTTCTTTCAGCTGGGTGGACATAGCGTTCTTGGTATCCGCTTGATTTCACTGATCGAAAAGGAGTTTAACCAGCGTCTTTCTCTTTCGCAATTGTTTAGGACATCAACAATCGCCAGTATGGCAAAGGTATTGGAAAAGGACTTTATCGGTAGCACACAAAATAGTCTTGTTATTCCTCTTTTCACACAGAAAGATACTGTTCCGGTATTCATGTTTCATCCTGTTGGGGGGAATGTAATCTGTTATAATGCGCTTGCTGGTATAATAAAGGATGTTCATCCTGTTTACGCTGTCGAGTCTTGCGGCCTGAATGGTGACTGGCCTATGCTGCCCACAGTTGAAGAGATGGCTCAAATGTATGCTAACACAATTTTCAAATATGTTTCAGGAGGCCCGGCCATATTTCTTGGTTGGAGTTTTGGTGGATTGGTTGCTTATGAAGCAGTTCTACAATATAAACAAATGGGTGGAAACGTAATAAAACTAATTATGCTGGATTCTGTGGCTGACAACAGTACCGCCAGAGATGCTATACAGATGGATGAGAATGCGGTTCTGGTCAGATTGTTCAGTGAACATATTAATGTAAACGAAAATACCCTGCGATCAAAAACCGGAGATGATCGACTTGAGTACTTGATCCAGCTTGGAGTGGAAAATGCAATACTTCCATTGGATTTCAGTAAAGATAGAATGAAAAATCTGCTTAAAACTTATCACAACAATGCCCTGGCTGCAGCCAGATATGTCCCCAAAATATCAAATGAGAAGGCACTTCTTATAAGACCTAAAAAAGAGACAATGTCTGCATTTACAATTGCTGATAAATATCTTGCCTGGAAGGGCTTTTTAAAAGATGGTGTTGAGCTTGAATGGGTCGATGGTGATCATGAATCAATGCTTAAGGAACCATTTGTGAATCAGGTTGGATCATATGTTTTGAATTATCTGAAAAATTCATAATAAATTCTATTAATTCTGATACAAAAACGTTTATGTAAATCAATAATAATTGAAAGATTTGATAATGAATCTTATTAATAAAAAAAGAAAATTAGCCTTGCTTTTTCCGGGACAAGGGAATCAGAAACCAGGAATGGCACAGGATCTTATCAGATATTCCCCTGAATCAGCTTGTATCATAAAAGAGTTTTCAGAAATACTTAACCGTGATATGGAAGAATTGCTCTGTGGGGACAAGATTTTTAATGATACTCGATCTGTTCATGTGATGATGACCGGGTATTCGATACTCGCATTTAAATTATTGCAAAAAGAGAGTAAAATTGAACCT
>JAAYYM010000365.1 GCA_012515365.1 Clostridia bacterium | reverse complement strand
GCCAAAATTAGATGGTGGATAAAATCGAGCAACCGCCGTCATCTTATTTGGTGAAATCGTAAGCTTAAACGATTCCTGTACAGCATAATTCTCTTTTTCATCAATCAGAACATCTGTCTGTTCCTTTAAGTTAGCATAAACATTATTCATATGTATCTGATCATATTTTGTATAGCCTTTTAATGTCAGATAATCTTTAAGTTCTGCCAATGAAAACATCTCTCCGGTGCCTATTGGTGGGAAAAGACGTACATAAGTACTGCCGTTGCTCATGATCAACTGGAAATATCCATTCCTATGATCCATGTCAAATCCTCCATTTCATGTATGCGCTTATAAGTCAGCTAAAATACCCAGATATTTACCCATTCTTCCCTTCATTTTCTGCAGGCCCTTTGTATGAAGCTGTGAAATTCTTGATTCTGACACTTCTAATATTTGACTGATTTCCTTAAGGGTCAGCTCTTCGTAATAATATAAAAGAATAACCTTACGTTCCTTCTCTGTCAGCAGATCCATGGCTTCCATCAGCATTTTTTTCAGCTCATCCTTTTCAATAGCCTCCTCCGGCTGTTGAAACTGAGCGGAAGTATTTCGACCATTCGGAACTTCTGAACCCTGTTCAATGTATTCATTGAGGGAAATCACATTCGTGATCTTCATTTGGGACTGCCAGTCATTAAATTCATCTTCACTGATCCCCAGTTCCTTTGCTATCTCTTCATCTGTCGCATTTCTGCCTGTCTGATCCTCGATTTCTTTGATTATGGTATTGATCTTTTTCTGCCGCTGACGGATCGTCCTTGGGATCCAGTCCATCTTACGGATCTGGTCGAGTATCGATCCTCTGATTCTTAAGCTGGCATATGTTTCAAATTTGACCTCTTTATCCGGCTCAAACTTATCAATCGCATCAATCAATCCGAAAATCCCATAGCCTACCAGATCATCATACTCCACATTATAACCCAAATACATGCTTAATCTTCCTGCCACCACCTTTACCAACGGTGCATATTCGATTATCATTTTCTCGCGAAGCTCCGGCGTTCTTTTCTTAGCATATTCAAGCCACATCTTTCGTCTTAATGATTCATCCATCTAGAATCTCCTCTCAACTGTAATTCTTTGCCATCCTAGCTGAATATTATTTTTCTTCCGGGTGTTCTTCCTCTGTTTCACCCTCTGCTTCATTCTCTGCCTGCTTCTCTATCACTTCTCCATCTTCTTCAATCTCTTCCTCATCAGACACATGAAAAGAATCTAGTATTTTCTTTACGATGATTCCAATGATTAAAAAGATGATCAATACCCATAAAAGAATAAAAAGGATATCTTTAAACTCATATTTGTTGATATAGGTTACGATACACGATACAGCTCCTGCAAGTAGCATCACAATCGCAGGGATTTTTTTTGTATTCATAAGCTCCTGCTCCCATCTAGATTGTCTTAGGCGGACGTCCGACTGCCTTGATGATAAAATCACCGCTTTCAGGATAAAACTCCACCGTTCGTCCATAGTTTTCTCCCGTATCCTCTGCAAGAATACGGATACCAAGCTCGCGCAGCTTTTTCTTCGTTGCTTCTACATTTCGTTCTCCTACTGCAACAAGGTCAGACTTATTCTGAAAGGAGAACATCTGAGCACCTCCGGCAATCTTAGCTACGATACGATTCTTAGAAGCACCGGCAGATATCATCTGTTTGACTAATTCCTGAATTCCTGTGTCCGCAAACTTTGGTATGGATGTACTATTTTGTATTTTAGTACTATCAGGTAACATTATATGTGCCAATCCACCGACTTTACTGATAGGATCCCTCAAAGCAATTCCAACGCACGATCCAAGTCCTAACGTTGTGATACCATCAGGACTTTTGCATATTTTCAAATCGGCCATTCCAACTTTTATCATTTCTCCCATTCTCAATCCCTATCCCATGTGTTCATTTTTGTACATAGTAATGAAAGCTCTGTGTTACAAGATATCTAATTTGTCTTACAATCCAATTGAAGCAAGTATTTTATCATATGATTCCAGATCCGGAACCAAAATGAAATAGCCATCCAGCTTAACATCATCAGTAAATGCAGTCTGTATCAGGAGAATACGATCTCCTAAGGTACCGAACTCTATCGCCGGCACACTTAAAATTGCTCCTGCCATGTCTATACTGATATCCGGTATTGATGAGATAATTTTCAAGTTTGTAAGTGAAGATAAGCTGGATAAATAAGAGCCTGTGATAATATTACCGATTTCTTTAAGTGCAGATATCTCGATCTCATTCAAGTCTCCCTGTGGGATTTTGTCCATTCCCATCAGTTTTGCAACCAGCATACGTGCTGACTGCTCCTCCAGCAAAAACATAATACTGCCTGTAATGTCTCCCTCAACTGCCTGATAGATACCGGCCATGATCTGTTCTGCTCCACCCATTGCTTCACCAACCTCATGAAACTCAAGCAATGCGACCTTAGGTACTTTCATATCTACCTTCGTCTGCAGCAGCTGCGCCAAAGCAGTAGTTGCATTTCCTGCGCCAATGTTACCAATTTCTTTAAGCACATCAAAATACATGCCATCCATATTATTTAGATCGACTTTCGCCATAAGTTACACTCCTTGTTCTATGCGTTTTCCTTTTCTGCAACTACGACATTCAAATCTAAAAGTGAAATCAATCCGCCATTACACTTTCCGATTCCATTGATAAACATGGTTGTATCATCCTTTGCATCATAAGAAACCTTTTCTGTATTTGTTTCATCTAATGTGACAACTTCCTTCACTTCATCAACAATGATTCCGATTGGAGCATTCTGCTCCAGTTTCAGAATGATGATACGTGTCGTATTCGTCGGTTCATCCTTTTCGAAATCCATTTTGATTCTAAGGCTCATAACAGGTACAACTTCACCTCGCAGATTGATGACACCTGCAAAATAAGGCTGAACCTTTGGAACTCTCGTGATCTTTTGCATACGAACAATATTTTCAATATATTTAATATCAATTCCGTACTGCTCATCACCTATTTTGATTACAATATACTGTGTCGCTGTATCTATGACTTTTACTTCATCCATCGTAAATTACCTCCCCATTATATCATTGCATTCGCATCAAGAATCAATGCGACTTCACCATCACCGAGAATCGTTGCACCACTGATCATTCTGCTGTTGCAGTTGATATATTTACCCAGAGATTTGATAACGATTTCCTGCTGTCCGATCAATTCATCGACTACAAGACCTGCCATGCTTTCGCCCTTCTTCACAATGACAACAACCATTGACTCTGATTTGTTCTTAGTTGATTCGATGCCTAATATCGTATTCAGACGGATCAGTGGAATAACAGAACCACGTAAATTGATTACCTCTTTTGCCTGAACATATTTAACATCTTCTTCCGGGATATCCTCAATCGTCTGAATAGATCCAAGAGATATTGCATATTTCTCGTTTCCGACAACGACCATAAGAGCCTGGATAATTGCTAATGTTAATGGAAGTCTGATTGTAAATACACTACCCTCTCCAAGTTTACTCTTAACACTAACATCGCCGCCAAGTGTTTCGATCTTTGATTTTACAACATCAAGTCCAACACCACGTCCGGATACATCAGATACCACTTTTGCAGTAGAAAAGCTTGGAAGGAATAACAGATCAATAATATCCTTATCTCCCATAGTCTCACCCTGCTCAGCAGTGATTGTACCACGTTCGATTGCTTTACGCTTAACTGCTGCCACGTCGATACCATGACCATCATCGCGTACTTCAATGACAACGTTATTACCATCCTGATATGCATCCAAATGAATGGTACCACTCTCAGGCTTTCCTGCTTTGACACGCTCTTCTGGTGACTCGATACCATGATCTGCACTGTTTCGCAGCAGATGCATCAGAGGATCACCAATCTCATCTACCACGGTACGATCAAGCTCTGTTTCCTCACCTGACATAAACAGTTCCATCTTCTTGTTCAGTTTTGTTTTTAATTCACGGATCATTTTAGGGAACTTATGTAATACACTCTCAATGGAAACCATTCGAACCTTCATAACTGACTCATGTAGATTAGTCGTTACACTCTCAAGGTATTCGATCTGCTCATTAAAGTTCGAATTTGCAATGTCACTTTCACTAAATGATACCAGACTGTTTTTTGCAATAATCAGCTCACTGACCAGATTCATTAAAACATCCAGTTTTTCAATATCAACACGCACCGTTCTATTTACAACCGGTTTTGCAATGGTTGTTTTCTTAGCAGAAGCAGCTGCCTGATTGCTTTTTGCTTCCGGTTTCTTTTCTTCATCTGTCGTTGCAAGCTCTGTACTTGCTGCCATATCCTTATCAGTCTCACCGTTCTCACTGTTTACCTTCTTAGAATCTGCGATCTGCTCTGCAGTTACAGGTTCACCAAATGCATCCTGAATCTCGGACACATTTTTAATTGCAGCCAGGACTTTATCGATATCTGCACTTGTCGAAAAGAACATACTGAAATCGAAATCGAATTTTTCATCCTCTATATCCTGAATAGAAGGCTGTGATACGATAATCTCACCAAGTTCCTCCAGAGCCTTAAACACAAGAAATGCACGTGCTGCCTTTAAGATGCAGGCTTCCTGAATGTAAACCGTAACACCAAATACATTCAGATTTTTTTGTGCTTCCTGAATATTAGAAAGTTCAGATGGCTGCAGCTGAATGTTCAGCCACTTTTTATTTGTCTGCTCATCATTTGCCGGCTGTTCTTCTGCCGGAGTATTTACAGCTTTTTCCGGTTGTGCAGCTGGTGTCTCTGCATTTCCACCTTCCAGTATTTTTGTCAATGCATAAATGATAGGCTCATTGTCATTGGTTCCCTCGTCAGAGGTTTGCTGGATTGCATCCTGATAGCCTTCCAGTGCATCCAGTGCCTGAAAAAGAACATCAATAAGATGGCTGGATACTTTGAGTTTCCCGCCACGTACTTCTGAAAACACATTTTCCATATTGTGTGTCAGCTTCTGCATTCTCTTATAGCCCATGGTACCTGCCATTCCCTTTAAAGAATGAGCTGCCCTGAAAATTTCATTAATGGTATCTTCATTTTCCGGCTCATTTTCCAGTATCATCAGCTGATCACTTAAACTCTGTAAATGCTCCTTTGTTTCATCTAAAAAAATGTCTAAATATTGGCTTACATCCATATCAGCGTACCCCCACGTTCTTAATAATTTCTTCTGCAACAGCATCGATCGGTACCACACTGTCTGCATATCCCGTTGCTACAATACTCTTTGGCATGCCATACACAGCACATGTTTCTTCATTTTGAGCGATGATTCTGACTCGTTTCTTTTCTCTTAAGCTCTTGATGCCGGCGGTTCCGTCACTACCCATACCTGTCAGCACCACACAGATGATTTCATCATATGGGCAATCTCTAAGAGATTCATACATATAATTGGCACAAGGCTTTACACCTTCTCTTGCCGGTTCATCTGAAGATACAACGCATACCTTCGCACCTCTGTATACCGCTTTCATATGCTTACCACCCTGGGCTACATATACATGTCCCGCTAACAGCTCCTCACCATCTACATATTCCTTTACGGGAACTGTACTCAATTCGTTGAGGCGCTCCGCAAGTGATTTCGTGAATCCTTTTGGCATATGCTGTACTAAAAGAATCGGTGCCATGATCCCTTCTGGCAGTCTCGGAATGACATCCTGCAGTGCTTTTGGTCCTCCTGTTGAGGAAGCAATCGCAATCAATTTCTTTCCTGATACTGATACCGGTGTGGTGCTTTTTCTGATCATAGGAGTAACAGGCTTGACTTCTTCTCTTGGTAAAACAGGTTTCCTTTGATCCACACCCGCTACAACTTCTAAAAGCTGTAAGAATCTAGATTTAAACGTATCTGATTTTGTCTCCAAAACACTTTCCGGCTTTTGGATAAACTCAAGTGCTCCGTATTCCAGAGCAAGCATAGTTTCCCTTGCGCCTTCCTTTGTCGTGGTACTTGCCACCAGAACATTTGCCGAAATCCGGCTTTTCTGCATTTCCATCAGCAGTTCCAGCCCTGTCATCCTCGGCATATAAATATCCAGTACGATCGCATCATAATGATTGCGGCAGATCAGATTAAATCCCTCGACACCGTCATGTGCAGTATCTACTACTTCGAATCGATCATCTGAACTAATTATATCACATATTACTCTTCTCATGAGTGCAGAGTCATCAATTATTAGTATTTTTTTCTTCATAACATTTAGCCCTTTTCTCGCCTTCGATTTTTCCGTTCTTCTTCAAAAATATATCGGATAATACCCTCTCTGTCATCATTCATAATATTTAGAAATTGAATTCTGTGCTCATAATCTCCGGGTCTGATCTCAAGTTCCTGCGAAAGAAGCACCTGCCCCATCAACTGATATTCCATAACCTTTCCGGATACGCACAGATTAAACTTAAACAAGATAACAGAATCTGCAGGATATTTCACATTTGATATGAATCTTGCACCGCCTCCACTGATATCTACGATCATTCCGTTATTAAGGGTAATGTCCGTGTCTATAAACTGTACATGCTCCATCACCTTAGGAATTTCATTTTCTTCCAGTTCACGTGACTGCATATCAAGTACACAGTTCAGTCGGTAATACTCTCGTCTCTGATATTTCCTAATATCAGTCGTAATGTCCATCTGGAGAATAAAAATGTTGTTGCTCTTATATCTGTCAGCTACGCGTGATAAGCACTGATAGAGTCCAGTCTTTGTATAAAAGCAAAGATTGTACTCTCCATCAACAGGAAGCAGGATGACCTTTCCCTGCTCGATCGGCATCGCAATCTTGATCTGATCCTCTGACATAATATCGTAGACCTGACTTTTGTAAGTCTTACGTGCCGATATACCATATTCATTTTCGTGATGAACCTTGTTGACTGCTTCCAACTCGATTTTATCGCCTATTGAGACATATTTTGATAACATACCCTACCTCATTTCTAGAGAAATTTTTTACCATTGACGATATTGGCAAAAAATCCTGCCATACCATGTTTGCGGAAAATGGGTTCCTTCTCCTTATTGATCAAAGTCTGTGCCAGATCTGCAAATGCAAGTGCGGATTTGGTATTTGGATTTTGTATCGAGATCGGCATCTGTTGCATAACTGCCTTCATCAGCATCGGATCCTGCGGAATAACGCCGATAAACTCTAATGAGATCTTTAAATATCTGTTTACTACTATGTTAAGTTTATTGTAAAGCTGTTTTCCTTCTTCAATATTCTCAACTTTATTTGCAATTACCTTGATCTGTGTCAGTTCTTTGTTGAATCTGGAATGCCTGTTAAGTGCCTTTAATAAAGAATAAGAATCGGTGATCGAAGTCGGCTCCGGTGTTGTCACCAAAAGGACTTCTCCGCTTGCTACCAGAAATTCCAAAACAGCATCCGAAATACCTGCTCCTGTGTCAATGATGATCACATCTGCCAACACATCAAGCTCTGCCAGATTCTGAATTAAGTAATTAATATAATCTCTTCCCAGATTTGATAATCCTGCAATACCTGATCCGCCTGAAATAAAACCAATATCCATAGGACCCATAGTAATGATTTCCCGGATATTTTTTCCTTGATAGATCAAATCTGCCAGGTTATATTTGGGTACAGCGCCAAACATAACTTCGATATTTGCCAGTCCGAAGTCTGCGTCAAAAATAATAACTCTTTGTCCCATTTTTCTGAGCTGAACGGCCAGATTAATGGAAACATTGGATTTTCCGACACCGCCCTTTCCGCTTGTTACTGTGATGACACGGGCAGATGGCCTTTGTTGCTGCTGTTGACTCGCCTTAATAATATTGCGTAATTGTTCTGCCTGATCCATTTCTATTTACCTCCAAGTAGTTTCTTCACTGTTGTCTGAGGATTAAAGCATTCAATGTCATTCGGAACATCCTGTCCGCATGTCACATAAGACAGATCAGCTCCTGTATACAGGCGTAGATTCAATAAATTACCCAAACTATCTGTTTCATCAAGCTTCGTAAAGATCAGTCTATAATTCGTAAACTGTGAATATGCATCTGCAATGTTTAGAAGATCTGTATACTTCGTTGTTGCACTGAGAACAAGATAAATCTCACGTTCCACATCTTCACCTAAACAACTTAAGAAGCTGGACATATTCTCTCGCTGCTTTTGATTCTGGTGAGAATGTCCTGCAGTATCCACAAAGATATAATCAAAGGAAAGAAAATCTTTGATTGCTTTTAGCATTTCATCTGTTGTATAGATGACCCTGAACGGTGTATCTAGTATATTTGCATAGGTGCGGAGCTGCTCAGCTGCTGCGATCCTGTAAGTATCTGTTGTCAATAATGCAATTTTCTTTTTCTCATTGACCTTATATTTAGAAGCAATCTTTGCAATGGTTGTCGTCTTACCAACACCTGTTGGTCCGATAAAGAATACAATCTTAGGCTTCTTTTCCGCCGGTGAGATAAATTTCGGCTGTCCGAATTTAAGAATCATGCGCTGATAGATATTAGCAAGCACATAGTCAAGTGTTGCATTTGGCTTATTCAGCTTTTCTACTTCTCCGGTCAGCTCATTGGCATATTTTTCATTGACTTCATTCTTAAGAAGTGTATGATAAATCAGCTTCACAAAGGTCAGAATCTTATCATCCGGTTCCTTTTTCTCTTCTTCATTTTCTTCGTTTTCTTTTGTTAACTGCTGTTCAAGCAGTGAATGAAGACTTTCCAGTTTTTCTTCGATTACCTTTTCACTATTTGTTTCTTCTTTTGCGCTCTTATTCTTTTCTGACTTTTTCACTGTCGGAGCTTTTTTTTCTTCTGCTTGTGCAGCGTTTTCGATTTTTTTTGCAAAGTTACGTTCAAGCTCTTCTTCAAGTGCAACGGTAACTTCCACCTGTGCTGGCTTTAATGATGCAAAAAGTCCCTTCTTTTTTACATTTTTAACATTCATAACAACAACATTAGGACCCAGCTCTTTCTTTGCTGCTTCCACTGCTGCTTTTTCTGTTTTTGCCTGAAATTTCTTAATAATCACCTAATAGTCACCATCCCTACCGACTGCAAATTGATATTACTTTCTACTTCATTATATGAAACCACGATCATATCCTTAAAATAATCCTCTGTCAGCTTTCTGAAATACATACGGACAATCGGAGAAGTGATAACGATCGGATTTTTACCTAAATTCTCAAGCTTTGCGATTTCCTTTTCTGTAGAAGCGATAATCGCCTTTGTCTTTTCAGGATCAAGTGTTAAATATGCTCCTTGCTCTGTCTGCTTAACACTTGCCATGATATCCTGTTCAATCTGTGGATCAAGCGTAACTACATTTGTTGTCTCATTCGCCGGAAAATATTTGGCAGAAATCGCACGCTTTAAGCTCTGTCTGACGTATTCTGTGAGGACATCAGTATCTCTTGTCACCGTTGCATGGTCTGCAAGTGTTTCAAATATAGTCAGCAGATCTCTGATGGAAATACCTTCCTTCAGCAGGTTCTGCAATACCTTTTGTATTTCGCCAAGACCAAGAAGCTTCGGCATCAGTTCCTCTATCAAAGATGGATTGCTTTCCTTTAAATTATTAACAAGGTTCTGTACATCCTGTCTCGACAACAATTCACTGATATGCTGTCTGATTATCTCTGTCAGATGAGTCGCTATGATCGACGGTGGATCTACAACTGTATAGCCAAGACTTTCCGCACGCTCTCTCTGCCCCTCTGTAATCCAGATTGCAGGCAGATGGAAGGATGGTTCAAATGTAGGAATACCCGTGATCTCTTCCTCGACAAATCCGGGATTCATCGCCATATAATGATCAAAGAGGATTTCACCCTCGCTGATCTGGATTCCCTTGATCTTAATGATGTACTGATTTGGATTCAGCTGTATATTATCACGCAGACGAATGATCGGAACAACTGTTCCAAGCTCGAGTGCGACCTGTCTTCTGATCATAACTACACGGTCAAGCAAATCTCCGCCCTGATTTACATCGGCAAGCGGAATGATTCCATAGCCAAATTCCAGCTCGATCGGATCAACCTGTAATAAGGATACCACATTTTCCGGACGTCGGATCTCTTCTGCTGCACTTTCATCCTGATCTACCTCAGCTGCAATCTCGGAAACCTCCATACTGTTTGCCATAAATCGGCCTGACAAAATGAATGCAATACCAAGACCTAAAAACAAAACAGAATTCAATGGCGTTACCACGCCCAGAAAGGCCAATGCCCCACCAACCATATAAAGAACCTTTGGAATGCCAAACAGCTGGCTGACAATAATAGCTCCAATGTCGGATTCTTTTGCTGCCTTGGTAACTAAAATACCTGTT
>JAAYYM010000364.1 GCA_012515365.1 Clostridia bacterium | reverse complement strand
TTTCAATTCATATATTTTCTCACGCAGCATTTTATATTTCTCACTTTCTTACCACATCATTCACCAGATATGCCTTAAAATGAAATAGTTTAAGGCTAACACAATCAGAACGGTCAGTATAAAGTCCCACAAAGCATGAAAGCGGAACTTAAGAACCACGCCTTCCTGTGATTTCAATTTTTCTTTGAGCAATTCTTCATTCCTTTTCCCAAATATCAGACTTTGAAACATACGGAATATTGAAAAACACTGAACAAAACACATGATACCATTCGTCAGATAAAAACTTATCCCCGTATTCCCCATACTGTTCAACTTCAGAATAAAGAATGGAAGTAAGAATAATACGACTTTGCATCTCCTAAAACTTCTCCGATAGAAATATGCCTGATCTAACTTTCCAACAATTTCTTTGTTTATCTTTGGCATGGGACAATCCAGTTTTTCGGTAAGCAGCCTATAACAATTGAAAATATGTTTTTGCTGACGCGCATTTCCAACTTCATAGGGAAACAAAATGTGTCCCTTGCCTGTAGGTACCAGGTAGCCCTTCGTTTTCATAATGACTTTTTTCTCTTGCACAGCCTTTGAAAGATCACTATACAAGAATGTTTTCTCCGTACCCCACGCATTTCTGACCAGTCCATGTGGCTGAAATGTGTATCCAAACCGTTTCAGATAAAAAGAAATCGGTGTCAAAAGCAGCAAATTAACAATTAGTATCGGATAGATGGTAAACAGCCAAGCTGCACTCCGCCAGCCTATAATCTTCGCTGCTACAGGTATCGCATAAAACAGAAACAGCATGATCCAGAAAATCTTAATCAGTTTCCTGCGAAAAAAACGTTCAAAAAAAGCATCAGAGAAATATGGCAGAAATCCGTTTTGTAAACGCTGCTCTTCAAGTAATCTCTCTTTTGCTTCTGTCTTCATACTCATTGTATTCCCTCTGCATCTGTCATCATGTATTGTTACTCATTACATTATAATGTTAGTTGCTCCCAATCGCAATGAAAAAGCTTCATGACCTGCTAATCTCTATTTTGTAAACTTTGACTAATATGTTATAATCAAGTGAGAAATCAAAACGTCTTCGACGAACGTTTTGTGTAGCTTCACAGAATCGCTTCACTAATGAAATCGTTTTGCAATTACCTGTATGATGTATAAAATGAAAGGAAATCAATATGAAAAAACACACAAAATTAATCGCTTTAATATGCTTGACTGCAGTACTATTCAACCTCTGCACCTGCAATTCTAAAGATAATGCCCCTGTCGATACAACAACAGAACTGCCAAATCCCATGGTCCAGATTACAGATGCGAAAGAATTTGAACATATACTTGGTATTCCCATTGACCCACAATATTTAGTTGGTGACGTAACAATGTACATCATTAATAACACAATAGCGGAGCTTAATTATGAAGTATCTGACATCGAAGGGAATATGATCACCTGTACGCTCCGCGCAGTCAAATCTGAAAACATCACTTCTGACCTTAGCGGTGTATATGATGAAATGACAGAGACTACTGCGCAATATTCTGCTGACGATACCATTACAGTCACACATAAAACACCTAAGACAGAGCCCTATGAAATCTATGAATTTGAATACAACGAAAATACATATTGCTTCATGTATACAGAAGGTAATATGAGCACCATGTTATTTGGAGAATTGTTTGATGGCGTCTTCTACGCCATAGGTGCTAAAACAATTGAATGATCAATTAATAGTGTCCATCTTATATACCTTTTTCACTTGATTTTTTTTAAATAAGTTCAAAGATAAGTTCAAAATTCAGAAATGACTTGACGTTCGTACTGTGTTCTCATATAGTGAAGTTGAAGAAGTTGGTTTATACCGTAAGTGCTTGTCACTAAAGCGGGGGCACGCTTCTTCTTTTATTTAACAATTCAAATGGAGAACTCGATTCCATTTTATCTACTCTGATAATAAGCGTTGCTATCTTATTCATAAGAGTTCTGCAAGTTTCAGCGCTATTTCAAAACAGTTAATCTGTTTTTTTCGTTCTTCCTCCGTCCCAAGATTGACATTTTTCCAAACCACCCCATCTACCAAATCACTAGAAAAGAAGAATGTATATAACTCAAGTCCCTTATAACTACAAAGAGCTTGTAATCCTGCACTTTCCATTTCCACAGATATACATCCATCTGATTTTCGTCTTGCAACATTTCCTTGCGTTTCTCTATAAATGGCATCTGTTGTCCATGACCTCCCATTTACATATGGAATTGATAACCTATCAAACTGCTTCGACACTGCTTGTGCATTTGCTATTTTGATATAATCACTGGGTTTCTGATAATGATAAGAAAACCCTTCATCACGATAACTTTCTGTCGGGATTATAAACTTCCCATTTGTCAGTTCATCATTCAGTGAACCGCATGAGCCAAACACAACAAACTGCTTAGCTCCGGTTAGATAGTTCACCTCGTCCATAACACACCCTGCGCACGCAGAACCAATCGGAGACATATAAAAAAGTATTTTTTCATTCTTATGAATTAAAGAATATACTTGAATCTTTCCATTTGCAGTGCCAGAGCAAACTTCTTTGTTGCACTCGTATTTTTTTAATACAGCATTCAGTACCTTATGCGAAAAAGTCACAATACATTTTTCTGCAATATTTCCTTTTTCATAGAAACTTCCGGGGCTAATCAAAGGTTCTGAATTATCAAATGTATCAACTATACTCATGTTCTTCCATTCCTCCTATATCTGGTTAATCTCATCTTCTAAAAGTTTAATAATTCCAAGCACTTCTTGAAACTCCGGTACAGCATCACCAAATATCATCTTTCTCATCTGAAAATAATCATTTTCCAACGGTCCAATTTCCAATTTTACAGAACTATTAATGTAAACATCTTTATAAATACATGGATAAGACACATATATTGTCCGTTCTTCTTTTGAAAGTGTAACCGATATTTCCTTGTTAATCTCACTACTGATATCTTTATGCATGGTTGGTATCAATTTTTCTTTATAAAATTGAATTGCCAATTGGTTAAGTTGCTCTGCTTTTTTCTGTTTCTGTACTTTACTCGGCAATGCAAGTACATCTTTAATATCTGCATCCATAAATACTGCTACATTCACTACAATATCTACATCCTCCGAAAATCGGTTGATAACACCGTATCCCTTAGATAAGCTTGTACCTCCGCAATTTCTTTTATGCACTCAAACACCCACGCTGTTACCTTGCTGCATTCCAATAAGAGAGTTTTCCTTTCTTCATCAGAAAGCTTTTCCCGAACCTTGCCTATTACAGCTTCATCAATGTTTTCTTTCCCTATTGATTTTAACGCCTGTATAATAACTGCAGATTTGTAAGAAATATTTTTCACTTCTTTATTCGTGCTATGTTTGAAGTTAATTGTAAAACCTAAAACTTCATACCTTCTGTACGGACCATCACTAATATACTCATAATGAGCAGGCATTTGTGTTGATAGTCCCAAATAATTCAAGCATGCATCTCCTGTTGGTACAATCGACCAGCCATATTTTTCGGCAATATGATTTGCAACCTCACTAATTGATGGTGGTATCAATTCATTGGTCAGTTTTGAATACCTTGGTACAGTATATATACCATCTATAATTCTAATTATCTTCTTTGAATCCTCTAACCGAATCAGGGCCTTTTTAATAGTGTCATATTTCCCATATATTGTGAAATTGTTAATTGAAAATATGCTACCTGTGCCCATTCTGCTTATCTTCTCCTCTATCTGTTTCTGAATACTGGTCATATCACACCTCCTGTGTCCCCAATTTTAT
>JAAYYM010000363.1 GCA_012515365.1 Clostridia bacterium | reverse complement strand
TTCTTTTTTCCTCTGATAAATTTGTCCCAAAGTTGCAGAAAATACATTTGCCACTCCTATTCCCGCAAGTATTGTCGCAAAAGAAATCACAAAAAATTTCATGGCATCTCTGATTAATTGATCAGAACGTTGTTCATCAAGTCTGCTTTCAATGCTGTATTCCATGTTCTGATCAAGAATACCTTCGATTTGATTTCTAAGTAAAAGTTCCTTTGGCAGCGTATGCAGTGCCTCATCGGTTGTAATATTATAGCAGGTTCTCATACATAGATTCTGCAGTCCCAACGAATGATATTCGGCATTTGAAATAATAACTGACAATGATTTCGATTGCTCTTCTTCTTTGATATCCGGTAAAGATGCACTCCGTCCGGTAATGTCAAAGGTGTATTCTTTTTGTTCACCAGATGGCAAAGTGCACTGTAAGTTAACAGATGAAACATCATCATTCAGATAAGGAATATAGGTTTTATGTCTACGATCACTATGAACACTGTCCCAGATATGATTGATGACAACTGCACCATAATTCTTCTGCACGGGATCATAATTTGCACGATTCATTCTACAGTAACTCATAAAGCTTTCTTCATCCAATACATAAAACCGTGCTTCTGTAAGATAAGCTCCGTCATCTAGCGCTATTGTTGCAGGCAATAGATTTTCGACTCCATTTTGTTTTAACTCCTCACTAAAATCATCACGATTCAATAAAATGGTTCCGTCAAAAACCTGATAGGAAGTGCAAGCCTCTACCCCCTCCATCTCTCTGATTTGTTTAAGCAACATATCTTCATTCTTTTGGACAACATCTGTCTTAAGCATGATATCCCACTGACTCTGATATTTTTCAAAGTAGGTTCGTTGTGTGCTCATTCCTGAAATACATTCAACATTTAAAAACGTCAATAATCCAAGAAAGGCCAAAATCAGCGAAATATTGGATGTTCGCAGAATATTCTTGCGTGCATAAATTGATTTTCCGGCCAACTGTCCTTCTACGCCAAAAAAATGTAAAAGGAATCGATGCTGCCGGTGCTTTTGATATGTTTCATTAACAGAAGTCTGTCCGCCAAAATGAATTGCTTTAAGTGGCGGTATTTTACTTATTTTCTTTGCTGGAATCCATGCCGCATACATCACCGTGATGATTGAAATAAGAAATGTAACAATGGCCACAAACGGATGATAATAAAATGCTGCCTCATAATTTCTGATTGTTTTTCCAACAGAAATCATAATCTGCACAAATCCATAGGATAACAGAATTCCACTACCTATTCCTAAAATAACAGGTAACAGGCACAGTAAAAACACTTCCATTAATAAAAAAAGCTGAATCTGTCTCGGTGTTGCTCCTACGCTTTCGAAAATTCCAAGCTGATGAAGTTTATCATTCATATAAACTTGAAACGCATGATGAATCATAGAAATAATCGAAATGCACACAAAAACCTGAATCAATATATAGGCAATCGTCAGTGGTTTGATCATCCCGCCAACATTAGTCATAGTGACGTTATTTCTATTGATCCAGTCAATCCATAAGTTATAAAATATCCCACAAAATAGTGAAAGAAGCAAAGAAGAAATCAGTGAAATCAATGAAATAAAAAATGACGATGTTTTGTTTTCCTTAATGGAGCGTGTGCAATAGTGAACCCACATATGTAATTTTGATATAAACAATCCTGTCATAATAACCTCCACATAATGCCTTGATCAGTCTGCATTTTTAGTATCTGATATAATTTCTCCATCCTGCATTCTGATAATCCTGTCCGCGCTTTGTGCAATCTGATCATCATGTGTAACAAGTATCATTGTCTGATTATATTTCTGATTTGATTGGCGAAGTAATGTTAGTATCTGCTTACCGTTTTCATGATCCAGATTTCCGGTTGGCTCATCCGCCAGAATCAATGCGGGTTCTGTAATAAGTGCACGTCCAATCGCAGCCCGCTGTTGTTGTCCACCTGACAGCTGTTTGGGAAGATGATGGATTCGTTCCTCTAACCCAAGCAGCTTGATTAGCTCTTCCATTCTCGCTTTGTCAGCACATTTACCATCTAATTTTAATGGTAATTCTATATTTTCCTCTACATTTAAAATCGGGATCAGATTATAAAACTGATAAATCAATCCTACCTGTCTCCTTCTGTAGATTGCAAGTTCTTCAGGTGTTTGAGCGTTTAACTCTTTTCCCTCTACCATGATGCTGCCGGATGTCATTTGGTCAACGCCTCCGAGTAAGTGCATCAACGTTGATTTTCCAGATCCTGACTGTCCCGTAATTGCAATAAATTCTCCTTTTTTTACAGTAAAAGAGACATGATTAAGTGCCTTTACTTCATGATCTCCATCAAAATATGTCTTACACAAATCTGTTACTCTGATCAATTCCATTACAGTTTCTCCTTTTCAAAGTTATTCAACAACTGAACTCGCTTTGCAGTGACAGATGCTAGTACATCCTGTGCCTGTTGTTTGTTTTTGTGCGCAATGCACTGCTTCATACTGATAAATGATCTGTCAAACATAAAAAGCCCGGCAGCTTTTGCCATGCGATGCATCTTCTGCGCCGTCATTCCGGCAATCTGCCAGTTTTCATGTGCAATAGATTGTCCTAGTTTAACAAAATCATGTCCACCAAGAAACTCCTTTTGCAACTGTATTGTATTCAATGTTTCATCTGGCATGATATGTTCACTCCTTCTAAACGATCATATTGGTCACTATACTCATACGCTTTCTTTATCGATCACTTCTGACTGTAATCAGATAAATTCACCTTGATGTTTTTGAAAGAATTGATAATAAGCCCTCACATTTTCGAGCTGCGTCCACCGTTTTACATCTACAGGCTGTTCATCCAAATCATAGATTTTTGCACCCTTCATAGATAAAAGAAATGGAGAATGTGTTGCGATGATAAACTGATACTGGAAAAATCGGGCAGAGTCCTCTAAAAATTTCAG
>JAAYYM010000362.1 GCA_012515365.1 Clostridia bacterium | reverse complement strand
CTTGGAACACTTACAGCTCGTTGTGCAACCTTTTTGATTTTTTTTATAAATTCTTCTTTTTTCATAATAGGCGTTTTAGCCTTTGGCTTCTGTTCTTTTGACTCATCGACCTTATAAACAGCGGGTTCTTCAGCCACTTTCTGAGTTAATACCTCAAGATCAAACAATGACATCTGGTCAACCGATTTATCATCTTTAACGGGTTTCATCTCTTTCGCAAAAGCTTTTAGATAGCCCTTATACAGCTCCTCTTGTACCTTCAAATCATTAATGTCTTGAAACGACTTTATCGCAGTAGCCTCAACTGTTTGTTGAAAAAGTGCCATCTGTCCATCATTAAACTCAGCAACTACATCCACTGCTTTTGTCTGAGGCACATCATTCTCGTCCAAGTTTCTTGTTTTGAAAATCGGATTGGATTTTACATCATCAATCAGTTCTCTGTAGTGATCGTGCGCAACAATATCTAAAGTATCAAGTTCATCTTGCCCAGTAATTTGTCCAAACGGCAAACGGAGTCCACGACCTATCGTTTGCAAAGCCAAGATTTCACTCTTCGCAGCATTTAACGGAACAATCGTAAAGAGATTATTAACATCCCATCCCTCTTTAAGCTTGTATACGTGCAAAACTATTTCTATAGGATTGGTGTTTTCTTCTATTGTGAGTAGTTTTCTGATATTTTCATCCGATTCAACACTGGTAGTCCCTGAATGTATCTCAACAACCTTACCTTTATACCTGCCTTCAAAAAACTCGTCAGAATCTATTTTTTCTCTAACTGCTTTCGCATGGTTAGTATCCTTACAAGAAATAAGAACAATTGGTTTAACCTGTGGTAGATTGTTTTCTGTGCAATACTTATAAACCACCGCTTTACGTTGTTCATGAAGCTTGATGCCATCTTTTATTTTCATTTCCTCAATATCTACATCACTAAATCCAGCAGTATTAGTTCTTCCCATGACTACCGGAATCTTGAGATACTTTCCTGCACCCTTGGCCAAATCAAAACTGTATATAATATTTCTATTCTCCGGCTTCGGTGTAGCTGTAAATTCCAACCCAAGAATCGGGTTCAAATAATCGATAGCTTTCTTAGATGCCGGTGCATAATATCTATGAGCTTCATCCATACAAATGACTAGATCATCGAAGCTCTTTAGTACATCTGCGAAAGAGCCGCCTAAACACTCCTTGAAATCGTGGAAATTGAACTGTACGTCCCCGCGTTGAAATATTTTGCCGATATTAAAAATGAATATTTGAATCTCTGATGTTTTCTCAACATATATTTCTTGCTGAGTAAATTTAGCAGGATAATTCAAATAGTTCTCACCATCATATACTTTCGGCCTTCCCATTTCAGCTTCAAGTCCTTTGAACATATATTTGGGATGGTGCGGCATGGTCTCTTTACGGAGTTTATCATATATTGTGTTTCCTGGCGCCAGAATGAAAAAATGCTTATAGCCCTTTGTTTTATATAGATAATATATGCATGCTCCCATCAGCCTCGTCTTGCCTATACCAGTAGCTATTTCAAAGCAAAAGGATGGAAAGTGAAAATCTTTGTCAATCATTATACTTCGATTGCCTTCACAATTCTCATGAGCAACTTTTTCTGCTTCTTCTTTAGAGCAATTTTTATAATCCAACTTGGAGCTTATGGCATCAAGATATGTAAGAGCTTCTAATTGTGGCTCCCTCAAACTCATAGCCCAGTTAATCTTGTTTACAATACTCATCTTACATCCCCTCGCTTTCAAAGCTACATTTTTCTAACAAATCTTTTGGTATTTTCTTAATCTCTATATTGTCAGGCAAAATCATTTTTGATTGTTTTTTAGTGCAATATATTAGTAACGATTGATGTTTGTCCAAATTCTTTGTTATTGATATAACATAACTACTATTTACAAATTGATTCGTAACATGAATAAATCTATTTTCTGACGAAATACCGTGATATTCTCCCACAGGTGAATACTTAAAGCCTTCTAGTTTGCAAATTGCTTCGGCCATCATATCAAAAGTGTACACAGGATTAATTTGATATATTGGTAGTATTGGATTCTTAATAAGCAGTGGTTCAGCAAGTTCATAGAATTTAAAGCCTCCACCACCTTGCCAGTTAAAATCTCTTGATATTCCACTTTGCTCACCATCAATAACATCTATTAACCTATTAATGCAGTGCGTATAGCAATGGTCACCCTTTTCAATTCCAATCCATCTTCTTTTCATTTTATGCGCTACAGCAGCAGTAGTCCCAGAACCCAAAAAACTATCAAGTACAATATCCCCTTCATTAGTAATCATAGAAATAATTCTTTCAATTAACTTTTCATTTTTTTCACCATTCGGGAATTTCCAATTAAAGGCTGAAGATGTTAAGTCCGTCCATATTGTATCCATTAGCTCTGTATCACTTGCTGGAATAAAGTATTCTGGTTTTCCCGTTCTAGGATTCGGTCGAAGGGTTCCATCTTTTATAGCTTGTTGTGCTCTATCGTATGACCATCTCCAATGATTACCTTCTTTTGGCTTATAGCCAAACAAATCATAAT